>JAZDKG010000040.1:0-3094 GCA_043803205.1 Planctomycetota bacterium | reverse complement strand
GAGCGCCGAGGCCCTGCTCGTGCGGCGGGACGGCGATTCGGTGCTCTTCCTGAGCGAACGGCGCTTCCAGCCTAGCCCGGCGTCACCCCGTCGCATCTCCCTGAGCCGCCGGGACGTGCCCGCCGTGATGGCGGTGCTCGGGACAGAAGGGGTGGTGCGGGCGGTGGATTACCGCGGCGTCAAGGTGCTCGCAATGCTCCGGGCGGTGCCGGGCACGCCGTGGTTCCTGGTGGTGAAGGTGGACGAGGCCGAGGCGCTGGCCGTGTGGCGGACGCGGATCGCCCTGGTGTTCGCCGTGCTCCTGGGGCTCGTGCTTGCGGCTGGCGCCACCGCCATCACCCTCGGCCAACGGTCCGCCACAGCCCACTACCAGAGACTGTACGAGGCGGAAGCGGCGTTGGGCGCGAGCGAGGCGCGCTTCCGCACGCTGGTGGAGGAAGCGGGTGATGGGTTCGCGCTCCTGGATGCGGAAGGTCGGTACCTCGACGTGAACAGTGCGTGCTGCCAGCACTTGGGCTACGCGCGGGAGGACCTGCTCCGCCTGAGCATCGCGGACATCGATTCGCTGTTCAGCCCCCAGCGGTTCGCGGCGGACTTCCAGTCATTGGTGGGCAAGCCGCCCGTGACCTACGAGTCCGTGCATCGGCGCAAGGACGGGACGACGTTCCCTGTGGAGGTCACGCTTTCGATCGTCCGGATCGGCGGCGTGCCGCAAGCTTTGTCGCTGGTTCGCGACATCACCGAGCGCAAGCGGGCGGAGGAGGCGCTGCAGAGAAGCTCTCAGCTTCTGAGGGATACCGGAGAAATGGCCCAAGTCGGAGGTTGGGAGCTTGACCTCTCGACCAAGGAGGTCTCATGGACGGGAGAGGTCTATCGGATCCACGGAGTCGAGCCGGGACATAAGCCAAAGCTGGAAGAGGCCCTGTCTTTCTATGCGCCCGAATCCAGGCCAGCTTTGGAGGCAGCACTGAAGAAGACCGCGGAAACGGGCGAACCTTACGCTCTTGAATCCCTTTTCATACCGCGAGGCAGCAAAGACAAGATTTGGGTGCGGTCGCTTGGAAGAGCCGTTTACAGCGGCGGTAGAATAGCAAGACTTGCTGGGACATTTCAGAATATTGATAAATACAAGAGAGCGGAGGAGGCGCTGCGGAAGAGCGAGGAGGAACTACGGTATTTGTTCAAGAGCATGATCAACGCGTTCGCCATTTTCGAGTCCGTCTTCGACGACGACGGCCATTTCATCCGCTATCGGTTCGTCTACATCAATGACGCTTATGAGCGCATCACGGGGGTGAAGAACGAGGAGGTCCGGGGCAAGACGGTCCATGAGGTATGGCCCGGGACCGAACCGGAATGGATCAAGAGGTACGGCGAGGTCGCTGTCACGGGCGTTCCCCAGACGTTCGACCTGCTTCACGGTCCGACCGGGAAGCTCTATCACTGCAATGTCTATCGTCCCTGGGATACGACGGATCGCCTCTGCGTGATCTCCGAGGACATCACCGAGCGCAAGCGGACGGAGGAGGCGCTGAAGGAGAGCGAGATCAAGTATCGTACCCTCATTGATTTGACAGGTACCGGATACCTGATTTTGGACTTGCAAGGCAGGGTTCTGGATGCGAACCAGGAATATGTGCGCCTTAGCGGCCATACCAAACTTCACGATATCCTTGGAAAGAGCGTCATTGCGTGGACAGCGGAGGGAGCGAAGCAACGGAATGCGGAAGCCGTAGCCCAGTGCGGGAAGAATGGTTTCATCAGGGACTTTGTCACCGAATATGTGGATGGGGGCGGTAAGATAACGCCCATAGAGATCAGCGCGTCAGTTGATGGGGAGGGCGAGTCGTTACGCATTGTGTCGCTTTGCCGTGACATCACCGAGCGCAAGCGCGCGGAGGAGGCGCTGCGGGAGAGCGAGGAACGCCACCGCAGCATCATCGAGCAACTCAACGACGTCTACTACCGCACGGACCGGGACGGCCGCATCACGATGATGAGCCCGTCTGCGGCGCACCTCTTCGGATTCCCCTCGACCAGCGAGATGATCGGACGGCCGATCGAGTCCCTCTGGCAGGATCCGAGCCGGCGGGCGGCGTTGCTGGCGTCCATCGGCGAGCGCGGGTTCGTGCGCGACTACGAGACGACGGCCGTGAGGACGGATGGGACCCCGTTCGCCGTCGCGGTGAGCAGCCATTACGTGCGCGACGCGTCCGGAGCGGCCGACGGCGTCGAGGGGATCATCCGCGACATCACCGAGCGCAAGCAGACCGAGGTCGCGCTGCGCGCGCTCGCCCGACACGTCGATTCCGTGCGTGAAGAGGAGCACATCCGGATTGCCCGGCAGATCCACGATGAGCTGGGGCAGGCGCTCACCGCCCTTCGCCTCGACCTGACGTGGGTCGGCCGAAAGATCCCCAAGGGGAACACGGCTCTCCGGCGCAGGATCGACGCGGCGGTAGCGCTGACGGACGCGACGATCGCGGTCGGGCAGCGCATCGCCGGGGAGCTGCGCCCGCCGATCCTCGACGATCTCGGGCTCGTGCCCGCGCTGGAGTGGTACGCCCAGCACTTCGCCAAGCGCAGCGGGCTGCGCATCGAGCTCGACGTCGGGGCCGAGGAGCCGGTCGTGCCCGATCACCTGGCGGTCACGGCCTACCGGATCGTGCAGGAGGCGCTGACCAACGTGGCGCGCCACGCGCAGGCGACGCACGCGAGGGTGCGCCTCGGCGAGCAGGATGGTGCCTTGACCATCGAGATCCGCGACGACGGACAGGGCTTCCCGGAGGAGGCCATCCGCAATCCGCGCTCCTTCGGCATCGTCGGGATGCGCGAGCGGGCAGACTCGCACGGGGGCGCGCTCGTGATCACCAGCTCGCCCGGTGCGGGCACCACCGTGCGGGTCACGTTCCCCCTCGAGCGTCGGGAAGAGCCGCGGGTGCCCCGGTGATCCGCATCGTCCTCGCCGACGACCACACGCTGGTGCGGGAGGGACTGCGGCGCATCCTCGAGGACCACGCCGACCTTCGGGTGGTGACCGAGGTCGGGACCGGCGATGAGGTCCTCGGGGCCGTGGCGGCGTCTCCCGTGGACG
>JAZDKG010000039.1:0-7784 GCA_043803205.1 Planctomycetota bacterium | reverse complement strand
GGTCACTTTCACGACGCCCCCCGCGACCTCGGTTTTCAAGGTTTGAAGGGTGCGCGCCAAGGCGGGCCGCTGCGCCATCATCATGGCGAACATTCCGACGAGGCCATCGATCATCTGCTTGAACTGAGCGGCCTCGTCGGGGTTGGCGAAGGTGACGCGCTGCTGGGCGGAGATGGCGTCGGTCACGGTGACGAAGCAGGTCGCGGACTGGTAGGACTGGAGGGGATCGGTCTGGGGGGCGCCGCCTTCGCCCTGGGTAGGGGTCTCCGGGGCGGCGAAGGGGAGGCCTTCTTTGGGGCGGGCCTTGGTCGCGAGGCCGACGGCGACTCCGGGCGGGCGATTGGCGAGGGCGAGGAGGTCGGCGGGGGGATTGGGGGCGGTGGCGGCGCTCATGGCGGATAGAGCGGCGCGGACGAGGGGATCGGAACCGACGACCGCGAAGCGGTCGTCGATGCGGGCAACGAGGAAGGCATCAGGCGCGGCCTCGCCTGAGGAATAGACCTTGTAGCCGGAGACTTCCTGTTCCTGGATCGCTTGGTCCGTTTCCGCGCGGGCGATTTCGAGGAGGCCTTCCCAATCGACGGGGGGCGGAGGCGCTTACGCCGAGGAGCCAAGAGGCGTCCTCAGAGACGATGCCCCCGTGGACGCGCTCCACTTGTCCGAGGAGGGTCTTGAGCTTTTCGTTGCGGCGGCCCGCCTGGGGATCGTTGCCAGCCTGGGGCATTGCGGAGTCGACGAACGCGGCGAAGGCGTCGGAGGAGGCGGGAGCGTCCGCTGGTCGGAGGGCTTCCCAGAGCTTCGCGGCGCGGAGGGAAGCGATATCGGCGTCGATGACGGTGTCGGCGTTGGACGGGACGACATAGGCGAAGGGATCGACCGCGGGACGCGGAAGGGCGGGGGGAACGGGCGCGGGCTTTTCACGGCGCCCGAGGATGAGGATGACGGCGAGGACGATGATCGCGACGAGGGCGAGTCCGCCGAGGATGAGGGGAAGACGCTGGGAGGGACGGCGTTCGGGCGCAGCGCCTGCGGGAGAAGGCTCGGGTCCTTCTTTCTCCTCCTCGTCCCCCTCCTCCGAGAGTGCGCCGCTGAGATCGGGCGCCGCAGCCGCGGGCTCGGGAGAGCCGAGCGGGGCGCGGGGAGCGGGCAAGGGGACCATAATGGCCGTGCGGCAATCGGGGCACATCGCTTTCTTGCCGGCGAGGCGGTCGGGGGCTTTGAGGGATCTGCCGCACTGAGGACATTCGACTTTGATGGGCATGGAGAAGCTCCTTCATGCAGAGGCAGAATATTATCGCCGAGGGGAGGGGGGAGCGCAAGAAGGAGGGCAGAGTCTCACCACAGACGCGGAGAAGAATCTGGGGGACCTGACAGGCCCCCCAGACCCCCCATCTAGTGGCGGCGGGAACGCGGAGCGCGTTCCCGCCGAAGGGGTGGGTGGGGGAAGACCGGCATTACAGAGATGCAGGGGGCGGGATTCGAGGTCGCGTATTGAACTCGCGCGTACGGGCGATAGACTGTGCGCATGGGATTAGCGCAAGTGTCGGGACTGTTGGCGGGGTTAGCGATCTTCCTGTTCGGGATGACGCTGACGGGGGAGGGTCTGCGGGAAGCGGCGGGGAGGAGGCTGCGTTTAGCGCTAGCGCTTATCGGGCGGAGCCGACTGCGCGCGCTTGTCGCGGGGATCGCGCTCACGGTCGCGGTCAACAGCTCGGGCGCCGTCACGACGATGATGGTGACGCTGTCGGGGGCGGGGCTGGTGGGTGCGGGGGAGACGTTCGGGGTGCTCCTGGGCGCGGGGATCGGGACGGCGATCACGCTGCAGATCCTGACGTTAAATCTCTCCCCGTGGGCGGCGGCGCTGATGATCGCGGGGCTGGTGATGGCGACGGTCGCGCGACGGGAGGAGCGCAGGCACCTTGGGCGGGCGGTGTTGGGGATTGGGCTCTTGTTTTTCGGGCTGGGGCTGATGAAGAGCTCGGTGGCGGACTTGGGGGCGTCGGAGTTCGCGAAGGGATTGCTTGGGAGCCGATCGTTCGCGCTAGCTGGATCGATCGTGTTTACGGCGCTGACGCACTCGAGCGCGGCGACGATCTTGCTGGTGCAGGGGTTAGCGGTCGCGGGGGCGATGCCGTTTCAGGCGGCGATCTTTGCGGTCATCGGGGCGAACGTGGGGACGTGCGCGACGGCACTCCTGGGGACCCTCTCGGCGGGGGCGCGGGGGAGACAGGTGGCGCTCTTCAATCTGCTGTACAAGTCGGTGACGGCGGCGGCGGCGGTTCCGCTAGCGGGGGCGTTGGCGGCGGCGGCGCTGCGCCTAGCCGGGAGCGGGGGGCCCGCCCCGGCGGGTTCGGAGCTGGCGCATCCGATCGCGTTCGCGCATCTCGTCTTCAACGTGGCAGGGGCGGTGCTCTTTCTGCCTTTCCTTGCGGTGATCGCGCGCGCCTTTGCGCGGAGGGAGAAGCGGGCGGAGCGGGCATGCGGGATCACGCACGAGGCGCCTTCGCCGGCGGAGATCGAGGCGGACCCGGACGCGGAGCTGCCGAGGGTGCTGCCTGTGCTCCTGCGGATGGGGGAGCGCACGTCGGTCGCATTGGAGAAGCTTTTAGCGGCGCTGGAGGCGGACACGACGGAGCCGATTCGGGCGCTGGAGGAGGAGGCGGAGGTCGCAGCGTCGATCGACGAGGTGTTGACGACGATCCTGAGCGAGGTGGACTCGGGGAAGCTGAGTCCGGAGGCGGACCACGTGCGGGACGCGTTCCTTGCGGCGCTAGCGCATTTCGCGAGGATCGCGAGCTTGGCGGCGCGGGAGGGGGGGAGGCTAGCGCGGAGGAAGCTGCGGGAGGACATCCAGTTCAGCATGGAGTCGTCGGCGGAGATGCGGGAGTTTCACCGGTTCGTGGCGGAGGACTTAGCGGCGGCGCGGTCGATCCTAGCGGGGGAACAGGCGGGGAAGATCGACGCGGTGTTAGCGGCGGACCGGGAGGCGGCGGAGAAGGAAAGGCGGCTTTTGGCGGCGCACCGGGAGAGGCTGCGCAGGGGGGTGGTGGATGAGGCGCGGTCGGCGCTCCTGTACCGGGACCTGGTGATCATCCTGCGGGGGATCCACGCGGAGGTAGCGCGGCTCGTGGAGAGACTGGAGAGGGACTCGAGCGCGCGGCGTTGACAGCCTTGCGACAATTCTTACAATGCGGACTTCGGCCTGAAGGGCTGAAGACGAGGACTTGCCACGAAGGCACCAAGACACCAAGGTGACACCAAGGGCGGGGGATCCCGCCAGCGGTCTTCTTCGTGAACCCTTCGTGTCTTGGAGTCTTAGTGGCAAGGATTTGAGGAGAGCCACGAAGGCATCAGCGTGAAGGCCTCAGCCTAAAGGGCGGGGATTGTCGGAGAGGCGCGGGATGGCGACAATCGGCGGGCTGTTCGGGCGGAACGTATTCGGGCCGATCCACGAACATCTTTTGAAGATCGAGCAGTGCGCGTACAGCCTGCGGGATTTGTTAGCGCGGTTTTCGCGGGGGGAGGAGACGAAGGCGTTGGCGGCGGAGGTGAGGAGGATCGAGGGGGAGGCGGACCGCATCAAGAACGAGGCGCGGCGGAAGATGACGCACAGCATGTGGAGCGCGGTGGAGCGGTCGGAGACGATCGCGCTCCTGGGGAAGCAGGATGACATCGCGGACGGGGCGGCGGAGATCGCGCGGCTGGTGGAGGCGCGGGCGACGAGATGCCCGACGGAGCTCGCGGGGATGCTGGAGCAGTGGACGGGGTATATCTCCAGGGGGGTGGAGGCGCTGACGACGGAGGTGAAGAAGGCCTACGACTCGAGCGACAAGCCCGCGGAGGGTCCCGCGTCGGCAGGAGGGGGAGAGGCGCTGTGGGGGGTGTTGGCGGAGGAGGAGGCGTCCGATCGGCTGCACCAGGAGTTTTTGGTACAACTCTTTGCGCTCGAGCGGACGATGGACCCGGTGAGCATCGTCCTATTTCTGGAGATGCGGAAGAGCCTTCAATCGATGACGGGGGCGATCCAGAACACGGCGGGAGTGCTGCAAAGACTCCTTGAGATGAAGAAATGAAGAGGAAGACTCGCCACGAAGGCACCAAGACGCGAAGAGACACGAAGGAGGCTAGAGACTCTTTGAGATGAAGAGGTGAAGAGGAAGACTCGCCACGAAGGCACCCTTCGACAAGCTCAGGGCCTTCGGCCAAGGCACGAAAGGGACACGAAGGGGGCCAGAGAGCCTTTGAGATGAAGAGGTGAAGAGATCATGGCGTTCGTGAAAGTGCTGCTGGGTATTTTGGCGCGGGTGCATCCGTTGCTGGTGGTGGGATCGTTCCTGCTGCCTCTAGCGTTCCTTGGGCGTCTGACGACGGCGCGCAGGCCGGCGCGGTCGCTGCTGATGTTGGGGGGGACGATTCTCATCACGTTCCTGCTGTTTCACATGGGGCTCATCCAGCTCTTAGCGGAGAGGGTGCGCTACGACGTGAGGCAGTTCGCGTTTCTGTCGGTGCCGGTCGCGGTGCTGTGTTTGTGCGAGCCGTCGGGGCTGAGGCGGCGGCTCTTGACGATCGCGGTGGGGGCGCTTGTCGTGCTGTCGGCGGATTCGTATCTCCTGGTGAAGACGGGGGTCATGACGGGCAACGGGAGCGCGCAGGAGGCGGGGGAGCAGAAGCTGAGGCGGCTCATGGCTTCGAACTGGAAACTGCTCAACAACCTGGGGGACAAGGAGGAGGTGTACGGGGAGATGGAGCTTTCGGCGGAGTCGAAGCTGTGGAAGGGGGTGCGGGATACCGGGTCCGACATGCCGGACCAACTGCTCATGACGAAGATGGTGCGGGAGGAGTCGGTGCCGGCCTGGCACAGCTTCTTCACGAGCCTTTACTGGTTCCGGAAGGAGCCGCGGCAGGTATGGTGGAGCGGGGGGAATACGAAGGAGGGGTGGTTCTACCTTGCGGGAGAGACGCCTGAGGAGGGGAAGGAGCGCTGGGAGAAGATGTTGGACGAGGAGAACCCGTTCCGGCACGAGGGGCCGCAGGGGGGGGAGCCTGGTCCTCCACCAGCGGCGGGAGCAGCGGCGTCGAAGCCGGCGATTCCCTAGGGGCGGTCAGGATCGCACGGGGGTATCGATTCGAAAGTCATGAATGCGCGCGCAGGAAACGCCGGACGGCGTCGTCTGTGGGCATGGAGGGTTGCGCGCCCGGGACGAGGCAGGCGAGGGCGCCCGCGGCATTCGCGTAGCGCAGGGCTTGCTCGACGGGGAGGCGTTTAGCGCGAGCGACGGCGAATGCGCCCGTGAAGGCGTCGCCGGCGCCGGTGGTGTCCACGGGCTTGATGCGGAAGGCGGGGGCACTGAGGACGTTTTTTCCGTCGGTCCAGAGGGAGCCTTTTTCGCCGAGCTTCATGACGACTTCCCGGGCACCGGCCTTGATGAGTCTGCGGGCGGCGGCGACGGCGTCGCGGGGGCCTCGGAGGGGGAGGCCCGTGAGGGCGGCGGCTTCGGATTCATTGGGGCTGACGACGTCGATGAGGGGGAGGAGCTTGAGGTCTGCGGCGCGGACGGGGCCAGCGTCGAGGACAGTGAGGATGCCTTTGGAGCGGGCGATGCGGCAGGCGGCGGAGATCGCCTGCGGAGGAGTTTCGAAGGAGAGGAGGACAGCAGCGGCGCGGGCGATGCGGGAGCGGGCGGCTCGGACCTGGGCGGCGGAGAGGCGGGCGTTGGCCCCCCAGGAGACCATGATGCGGTTTTCGCCGGAGCGTCGATCGACGAAGATGATCGCGCAGCCGGTGGCGACGCGGGGATCGAGGCGGACGGCGCGGGCGTCGATCGATTCGGCGCGGAGGGATTCGAGGAGTCGTCGGCCGAAGGGATCGTCGCCGACGACTCCGACGAAGGAGACGCGGGCGCCGCAGCGTGCGGCGGCGACGGCGGCGTTCCCACCCTTGCCGCCGGGGTGGAAAGAGACGTCGGGGACGGGGAGGGTCTCGCCTTTTCGGGGGAAGCGGTGGGGGGCGAGCACGACGTCCATGTTGAGCGAGCCGACGACGAAGATCCGAACCATGCGAGTCCTTTCCGAGTCTAGAGGATGAGCATCGCGTCGCCATAGGAGTAGAAGCGATAGCGGCGCGCGATGGCTTCGCGGTAGGCGGAGAGCACGAGGTCGAGTCCGGCGAAGGCGGCGACAAGGGCGAGGAGGGTGGAGCGCGGGAGGTGGAAGTTCGTGAGGAGGGCGCCCACGAGGCGGAAGCGGCAGGGGGGATAGATGAAGAGGTCGGTTCGTCCGCTCACGCCGGCGGGGGGGAGAGGGAGGGGAAGGTCCGCCTGTGCGGGTGAAGGCGCTATAGCGGGCAAACTCTCGAGGACACGGGCGACGGTGGTGCCGACAGCGACGATGCGACGACGCTCACGGGCGGCCGATGCGAGGCGCCGGCAGACATCGGCGCTCACGTGGAAGGGCTCGGCATGCATGGGGTGCTCCTCGAGGGTAGGGGTCTTGACGGGGAGGAAGGTGCCGAGTCCGACGTGGAGGGTCACGGAGAGGACCTCAACGTCTTTCCGGGCGACGGCGGCGAGGAGGTCGCGGGTGAAATGCAGTCCGGCGGTGGGAGCGGCGACGGCGCCGAGCTCGCGCGCGTAGACGGTCTGGTAGCGTTCCGCATCCACGGATTTCGCGCGCTCGTCCTCTTGGGTCCGGCGGATGTAAGGGGGGACGGGGGGGAGGCCGTGGTCGCGGGCGAGGTCGAGTGGATCGACGCCGCGAAAGTCGACGTGCCAAGTGCCGTCGTCGAGCTTGCGACGAAGGGCGGCCTCGACGCGGGCGGGCCCGAAGGCGATTCTTTCCCCTTGGCGGAGCTTTCCGCCTGAGCGGAGCATCATCTGCCAGGTGTTGTCGCGGAGGCGCTCGACGAGGAGACCTTCGACCTTTCCAGAGGTCATCGTGCGAACGCCAAAGATGCGGGCGGGGAACACGCGCGTGTCGTTGAGGACGAGGACGTCGCCGGGCGCGAGGTATTCGAGGACGTCGCGGAAGGCGCGGTGCTCGATGGAGGAGTCGGAGCGCCTGAGGACGAGGAGGCGGGAGGCGTCGCGGCGGGGGAGGGGCTCCTGCGCGATAAGCTCGCGGGGGAGGTCGTAGTCTAAGGCGGAGACGGGGGTGGGCATGGGGGGGGGGCTCAAAGGGCAAGGGACGAGGGACAAAGAGGGAAATGACGAATGACTAATGACGAAAAGAGAGGCTAGGCATGGTTCCCGTGTACGCGGGGGAGGAGGGCGCGTCAAGTTTCTCTCCAGCGAGTTTTCCTTGCAGACGATGTTTCGTACGGGAAAAATCAGGCCGGAGCGAACGCGGTGAGGATCTTCTATTTCATCACGGAATTCGACATCGGGGGAGCGGAACGCTCGCTGTGGGAGTTAGCGCGGCGGATGAAGAGGCGGGGGCACGAGCTCGCAGCGTGCGCGGCGAGCGGACGGGGGGCGGTAGGGGGGTGGATGCTAGCGGACGGGATCGAGGTTTTCCATCTTGACGCGCGGGGGAAGGGGGACGCGCGGGCGTTCCTCAAGTTAGCGGCGATTCTGCGGGCGTGGAAGCCCGAGGTGTTTCATTCTTTTCTTTTTCACGCGAACCTGGTGGGGCGTTTGGCGGCGGCGGTCGCGCGCGTGCCGGTGCGCCTGAGCTCGGCGCGCGTGGCGGAGAGGCGATACCGATCGCACGTTGTGCTGGATCGACTGACGATCGGGCTGGTTCAGGCGGAGCTTGTGGTGAGCGCGGGGGTGGCGCGGTTCCTAGCG
>JAZDKG010000038.1:0-3771 GCA_043803205.1 Planctomycetota bacterium | reverse complement strand
GCGACGACCGACGGCGTGAGACGGCCCCCCTCCGCGTTGGCGATGACGACGGGCTCGTTCCCCTCCATCACCGCAACGACGGAGTTCGTCGTGCCCAGGTCGATCCCGATGATCTTCGAAGTCGGTTTTGCGGAAGCCATGCAAAGTCCCTTTCAGGCAGACTGGAGGTTGGAACCCGAATGGGGTCCGTTAGCGTCGAGTATGTTAGTTCGCAAAAACTATACCACTGTCGTCGCCGCTGGGCGGCATAGGTAACTCCATATACTGGCAGGTGTTGCGGCGTGGAGGAGGAACGGGAGTTGGACGGAGGCCGGATCGGATCGAAGGGCGACCTGTCAAATTGGCAGATGCCATGCCGTCTTGGTGCGTCCGCTGGACTTGCTCAGGAACCTTCTGCTCGCGTCCGGCGGGAGGGGGACGGGGGGAGCATCGGCGGAGGACACTGCGATAAGGCGGGATTCACATGAGCGCGGCCGGCACAAATGGATTGAGTTCATATTAGCCTCTTTATACTATTGGTCTTGGGCTTCTGAGGAAGGAGGATGCAGATGCCTTACCGGGGATGTACCGAAGACGTCAGGCGAGCGGCACGGGGGGAGCGGCCGCGGAGGATGCCCGTGTTTCTGTGCAGCGAGGAGTTCGACGTTCGGTTAGCGGGGGAGACGTACGAGAGGGCCGCGACCGATTCGAGGGTGTTGGCGGGAGTGCTCAGCGAGACGATCCGCCGATTTGATTACGACTGGGCGTGGGTCCAGGTGGACGACTGCATCGTGTATGAGACGCTCGGGGTGGGGGTAAAGGGGGGAGGGAACATCCTGTTTGCGACGTGCGAGTACCTTCCCGCGAGCGCGGACACGTTGAAGGGTCTCACGATCCCGCGCTTCGAGAAAGCGGGACGCTGCCCCGTTCTCTTGGACGCCTGTAAGAGACTCAAGGACGAGTTCGGCGACGAGATCCTGGTAGTCGGGAGGACGGAGGCGCCGTTCAGCTCCGTGACGCTCACCTACGGGATCGAGGCGACGATGATGCTCATGTTCGACAATCCGCAGCTCCTCAAGGACACGCTCGAGTTTTTCGTGGAGCTTCAGACGGAGTTCGGGATCGCGCAGAAGGAGGCGGGGGCGGACGCGCTATGGTATGGGGACTGCAACGCGTCCAGCCACCTCATGGGGCTGGGACACTACCGGGAGTTCGCCGCACCGGCGCTGGAGAGGGTGGCGAAGGAGTACCGGAAGAACGATATCCTCACGATCCTGCACGCCAGCGAGGAGAACGCGGACTACGTCGACGTGATGGCGGGCCTGGGGGTGGATTTCGTCAGCATCGGTCCGGGGGGCGATCTTGCGGAGTGCTACCGGCGGGCGCGCGGCAGATGCGCGCTCACCGGCAATGTGGACCCGATCGGCGTCCTCATGAACGGGACTCCCGAGGACGTCCGCTCGCAGACGCGTTCGATCCTGAAGACGGTGAGCGTCCGGGGAGGACATCTCATCAACAGCGGGGAGATGGTCCCGCGGGACTGTCCGGAGGAGAACATCCGGGCGTACGTGGAGACGGTGCACGAGACATGGAAGGAGATCACGCAAACGTGACAAGGGGGTTGCGGACTTCCTAGCGGACGGGCACGATGGACTGTGCCGACAGGAGGTGGCGCATGTTTACGAGAAGCACGAGGCGCACAGGCATCCATTGTCTCCGATATACGATCGTCATCTGGCTTGCACTTGCGGGGGCGTGCCGGGGGGCCGTCGAGCCCCCGGCGCAGAGCCCGGAGGGACCGGGGGGCGCGAGCTACAAGCATGCCGAGGTGTCATTTGGCGGTTATGGGGAGGGAGGCGAGAGGTTCGTCGTCTTTAAGCCTGCTGGACCCGTTCCGTCGCGCGCTCCGGTGGTGGTTTTCTGCCACGGGTGGGGCGCGGTGGACCCCGCGATTTACGGGGCGTGGATCGAGCACATCGTCCGCCGGGGGAACATCGTCGTGTTCCCGCGTTACCAGGCGGGCCTCCGGACGAGGCCGACGGAGATGACGCCGAACGCGATCCTATCCGTCAAGAGGGCGCTGGAGCTTCTTGGGAAAGAGAAGGGGCCGGAGCCGGATCTTGAGAAGTTTGCGGTCGTGGGTCATTCCCTCGGGGCGGTGATCGCGGCGAACATCGCGCGCGACGCGGCGGGGAGCGGTCTCCCTCGCGTGCGGGCGCTCATGGTTGTGGAGCCGGGGGACAGCAACAACTCCAAGATGGGGGGGAGCCTGGTGCCCAGCATTCTGGGGGACTATGCGACGGTTCCGGGGGAGATGCTCGTCCTCGTCCTGGTGGGGGAGGACGACAGGGTGGTCAGGGACGCCGCCGCGAAGCGAATCTTCTACGGGATGTCGTCGGTCGGCGAGGCCAGCAAGGACTTCGTGGTGGTGCGGTCCGACGCGCACGGGATGCCGGCGTTGTGGGCGGACCACCGGTCGCCGGCGGCGTTCAATGCGGAGTATCACGATGCCGAGGCAGCGGAGTCGGGGAGAGCCGGGCGACTCATCGAGGGGATCGGCACAGGAGAGCGCGGAGTGGACGCCTTGGACTACTACGGGTACTGGAAGCTTTTCGACGCGCTTTGCGACCTATCGTTCTACGGGGAGAACCGGGAGGCGGCGCTTGGGGGCGGGCCCGCGCAGCGGTTCATGGGGAAGTGGTCGGACGGCGTAGCGGTGAAGGAACTTGTCGTGACGGATAAGCCGTAGGCTTGGGCCTGTCGGCGAGGGGGAGTGGTAGGTGGTACGTGGCAGAGGGATAGGGGACGATGGGGGAAATGAATTGCGAAATGTCGGGTTAAGCAAGGAGAACGGCGTGAAAACGATATGGTTTGTGGGCGGAATCGTTCTAGTTGCGGTCGCTGCGGGCGTAGCACTTGCAGAGGTTTCCGTGACGGAGGACGGCGCGACGGTCACGGTGACCTCGGGGGGAAGGCCCGTCACGTTCGACCGGGAGAAGGGAGGTACGATCACCCGGATCGGCGCGCGGTCGGTCGAGCAGAAGGACGGCGCCGAAGGATACACCCTCGCGTCGGACCCGAAGGCGAAACTTCTCGTGAAGAGGGAGACGCCCGACCGGGTCAGGGTCGTCGTCCGAGGGACCTACACCAATGGGCAGGAGAGAACGAAGAGCGGGCTCAGGGCGGAGTACGTTTATACGTTCATCGGGGGGACTCCGATCGTGCGCTGCCGTGCGAAGCTTCATCAGGAAAGCGTGACCCCGTGTGCGGAGGTGAACGGGTATCCCGCCTGGTGGGAGGTGCGCGTGCTCGACTTCGGGGACCAGACCGGATGGAAGGGACGCTTCGCGGGGGAGACGAAGGACGTGATAGTCCACCTGGACGCCCGCGGCGAAGAGCTCTTCGCGGTGGCCAGCGATGAGATCAAGAAGTTCGAGGAACTCATGTTTGCGACGGCGCCGCGGGGAGAGCATCTCTTCCAGGAGAGCTTCCAGACCAGCGAGAAGTGGACATACTTCTCCGGGACATGGGTGGCGGAAGACGGGGGGCTCGTAGAGAGCTCGTCGGAGGGGGAGCTGGCATGGACCGTCGGGGGGGAGCGTGGATGGAAGGACTACGTCCTGGAGACGCAGGTGCACACAGCGGACGGCGTCTCGATCGTGCTTCTGTGCGGGCGCTGGCAGGATATGGGGAACCACTACGAGCTTCAGTATCTCGAGTGGCCGGCGAAGGCGATGCGAATCGTGCGCGCACAGGAGGGGCGACGGATCACGCTGGCGGAGGTGGGGGAGC
>JAZDKG010000037.1:0-5110 GCA_043803205.1 Planctomycetota bacterium | reverse complement strand
CCCCTCATCGACCGCCTCACCCCCTTCGCCTCCGTCGCCATCCTCCTCGATCCCTCTTCCCCCTCTGTTTCTTCCATTCCACATTCTACATTCCACATTCCGCATTTTCTTGTCCTGGATTCCCTCCGCCTCCTCCGCGTCCTCCGCTCAGACCCTCGTTATGAGGGCGTACGCTTCGCCGTCGTCGGCGCCGGCTCAGGCGCCCTCCCCGCCCTCCTCACCGCCTCCCTCGACGAAAACATCGACGCCGTCGCCCTTTCCTTTTCCTCGTCCTCCACACTCTCTCCCGACCTCTCCCCCTCCTTCTCCGAACCCGACCTCCTCGCCCTCCTCGTTCCCCGCTCCCTCTTCCTTGCTCTCGGCGGCCCCATCGACCACGAGACAGTGACGCGCCTGGAGAAGCTTTATGCCGGCGTCTCCGCGTCCGGCCCCTTCGGCAGCGGCGATCCCGGCGTATTTCCCGAACAGGTCTCCTCTTGGCTCGAGGCCCTCTTCTCCACCCCGTGAACGCTTCGAGCTCCGCCGGAACCTTGCGCCGCCCCCTCGAACCGAATAGATTCTCTCTTGCCTTCTCCTCCCTTGTCTTTCATCCCAAGGCGTAGTGGCCGACCGTCTTCTCTTGGGGCCTCGAAGGAAGACCAATCTATGACCGACTTCCCCCATACGACGGTCGGCGCCGTTTCGCTCTCGAGGATGATCGTCGGCACTAACTGGATGCTCGGCTTCTCCCATGCCAGCGTCGCCAAAGACAAGTTCATCCGGGAATTCCAGACCCGCCCCCGGATGGCCGCCATCCTCTCCGTCTTTCTCGAAGCGGGCGTCAATGCCGTCATGAGCGGCTACTGGCCCGACCTTCGCGATACCATCCGCGACGCCGAGGACCAGACCGGTCGAAAAATGTTCTGGATTCAAACACCCCACTTTAACCTCCTCCCGGGCGGCCCCCCCGAGCTCGACCCCGAGCCCGTCTTCGACAAGTGCGCCGCTACGGGCGCCACCTTCTGCATGCCTCACCAGTGCGTTACCGATGCCCTCCTCGATCGCCGCGCCGGCGTCATCCGCGACATAGATCGATACGCCGCCATGATCCGCGACCGGGGCATGATCCCGGGCCTCTCAACCCACATGCCCGAGACGATCCCCTACGCCGACAAGGCCGGCGCCGATGTCGAAACCTACATCCAGATCTACAACGCCGCCGGCTTCCTCATGCAGGTCGAGGGCGACTGGGTCATGAGCGTCATCCGCAACGCGCGGAAACCCGTCATGATCATCAAGCCCCTCGCGGGAGGCCGCCTCCTCCCCGTGGTCGGGCTCGCCTTCGTGTGGAGCACCATCCGCGATCAGGACATGGTCGCCGTCGGCGTCACCACCCCCGACGAGGCCCGGGAGCTGATCCAGCTCTCCCTCGATCTCCTCGCCCGCCGGATCCCCGCCGGCGACCTTCAGTTCACCCGCAGCAAACAGTCCCTCGCTGGCGGATAGCTCACCCCTCTGGTGTCGACTTTTCCGCGTCCTCCTCCGTCCCTCTTCTCCGTGTCTCTCCGTGGTGACGCCTTCCCTCGCTTGCTCTCTGCCCCTCTTCTTCATGTCCTTGTGCCTTGGTGGCCCTCCCTCCTCTCCGCTCCCCTCGGTTCCTCTTTTCCGTCTCTGCCCCCTGTGCGATGGGCTCTTGTCTTTCCCTCAGCTCTTCTGCGCCAAAATATTCTTTGCGTTTCCTCTGCGCCTCAGCGTCTCTGCGGGAGAACCATTTCCTTCTCCCCACTTGCCTTCTTGGCGTCTTTGCGTTGAATTCCTCTTCCAGCGTTGAATTTCCCCTCTCCTTATCTTGCCTTTCTTCGGTTCCAAATCCCGCATTTCGCACTCTCTCCGAGCCTGAGCCTGCTGTAAGCCCTGAGCCCGTCCCACGGCGGGTCCGAAGAGATGCAGGCCCTGAGCGTGGCCGAAGGGTCGAAGGCCGCATTTCCTGTCCCTCGTCCCCTTTCGTCATTCGTGCTTCGTCATTCGTCCCCTCGCCCTCCTTCGTGTCTTGGCGGCCGCGCCTTTCTCCCCCCGTTTTTCCTCATCTCAACCCCCCCTCTCTGCCGACACAAATACATTGTGAGGACGCATTAAGGCTGGCACACCCGAAAGCACTTTATAGGCAGGGGACCGCGCGCATGAGAACGCCCAAGGACATCGTCGAAGACTATCGCAAACGTGGCTATTCCGATGAGAAAATCCGCATCATCGCCCTCAGCCGCCCCGAGAGTGTCCGCGGCAAAATCCTCGAGTTCCTCGAAGCCCATCCTGCCGACACGCAGGAGCCTGACGAGGTGATCACCCAATACCTCCCCCTCCGCAAAGACGACGAGGGCGTGGGCGGCACCGGCGCCGTTCCCGAGGAAGAGCCCCGCGAGACCCAGGAGGAAGCCGCCCAGCCCATCGAAGTCCCCGACGAGACCCCAGAGCCCGTCGGCGCGCCCATCCCTATGTCCAGCGCCTCCTCCGACGAGGACGCTTCCGAATCCAGCCGCATCCTCGCCCTCGCCCGCGACGAGGACCTGTCCGTCGACCTGTCCTCCGTAGCTCCGAGCGAAGTCGAGGAAGCGGAGGAGGACGACGCTAGCCAAACCGCTGAGCCTATCTGCGCCGATGTCCGCGCCGACCTCTCCAAGGCGAAGCGCCGCGAGGCCCGCCTCTCCCGCAAGATCGAGACCCTCTCCGTCGCCCTCAAGGAGAAGGACGAGCGCGTCCGCGCCCTCGAAGCCGGAAGCGCCGAAGCCCAGGACGGCGCCCGCGAGACCGACGAGCTGCGTCAGCGTCTCGAAGAGCGCGACGCTAGCGTCCGCGATCTCGAGCTGAAGCTCGAAGGCTCGGACGCCAAGCTCGAAGAAACCGTGACCAGCCACATCGAGGAGATGCATCGCATCATCGACGCCTACGAGGTCCGCATCAAGGCCGTCCGCGCTCAGGGCCTCAAGGGGAGCCTGGTCGCCTTCGCCAGCGCCGCCTGCGTCCTCCTCGTTTTCCTCGTCTCTCTCACGGTCCGCGGAAAGCAGCCTGACGTGCGTCTCATCCCCGTGGACGTCGCAGTCGAGAACGCGAACCTGGACGAGACCCCTGCGCCCGCCCTCACCGCCGACAACTCCCCTGACCTCCCCGGGATGATCCGCGCCCGCGAAGCCGGCACCACCCACGCCTTCGACCTCCGAACCGGCCAGACCTTCGCCGTCTCCGATGGGGCCGCAGACCCTGACCGTACTCGAAGGGCGAGCACCGCATCGACGACCCCATCCCCTGCTGTAAGCTCCTCCAGTACCCCTCCGTCCCAGGACGCCCAGACCATCCGCTACGTCGTCAGGAAGAACGACACCCTCTGGTCGATCTGCAAGAAGTACCTCGGCTCCGGGAACCACTACCGCGATGTCGCGCGCGACAACCGCCTCCCCTCCATGCGCCTCCAGCCCGGTCAGGTCCTCGTCATCAACCTCAAACACAAAGACTAGCCCGCCCGAGTTGGTGGAACACCTCGCCACGGATGAAACCAATCATCCGTGGCGAGTGTCTTTTCCGGCGCGCATATTGCCCCCAATTCCGCATTCCACAATTCCGCAATCCGCATTCTTCAGCCCCTTCCGTCTCCCCATGCTATGCTGCCCGCTGATCGCTGATCTTTGACCGAGGAGCTTGCCGACCGCTCGCCGATGAGCTATGCTCCGAGCAACCCCTGACCCGCAATGGCACAGGCGGGAAGCGACACCCTTGGTGTGCAACTGCCGCTTGACGGCGAACGGGGGAAGTGGCAGCGCCAAGGTCGACGCTCCCTTGCGATGGGCTGGAGGAGAGAACCGGATGGTCGATGTCGCGTTGATTTCCCGTCGGATCCAATGGTTCGCCCTGCTCGTGTTGCTTGCGCTGACCTGCGCGGCACATGCCGCCGAGCCGCCGTCCTTGCGTAACGATCTGGTGGCGTATCGCTGGGCTTTGCCCAAAGACGGCGCGGGCCTTGTCGGCATCTACGACCGCGTGCATCGGGCGCGTCTTATCGATGTGAACGCCGCCTCCGCCCCGTGGTGGCGCGTCAAGCTCAAGGACGGCCGCACCATCGCAAACACCGACCTGCCGTGCACCGTCGAAGCCCATGACGCCGCCCTGACCTTCACCTGGACCGGCGACGTGCGCGTGGTCGTCGAGGCGCGGCTCCCGGACGACGACGCCCTCCTGCGGACGCGCATCATTGTCGACACCGTCAAGGAGGGCGTGGGCCTTCGCGACGTCGTCTTTCCGGTCATTGAAGGCGTCCGGCCCCTGGCAAGCCCCGCCGCCGACCGCGTCCTCTTTGCCTTCCGCTCGGGCTACACCCAGCCGTCCCCGCTCGCCACGGGCAAGCCGCTCAACATGCGCTACTGCATCGGATGTTACATGCAGTTCACCGCCCTCCTCGGGAACGCCTACGGATTCTACTTCGGCGAGCACGACCCCACCGCCGCCTGGAAGGACATGGATTGGACCCCGAATACCGATGCGAAAACCCTCGCCTACGCCGTCTCCCACCCCGTGCTCAACTGGGGCGCCACCGACCCCGTCACCCACTATGAATCCCCCGGCGATTGCCTGCTCGGACCCTTCCCCGGCGACTGGTTCGACGCCGCCCGCATCTATCGCCGCTGGGCCCTCACCGCCCCTTGGTGCGCCAAAGGGCCGATGCACAAGCGCGCCGACTATCCGAACTGGTTCCTCAACACCGACTACTGGGTCGTCGGCCACATCAACGGCCCCGATAACAAACTCGAGTTCGCCAAGCGCGACCTCTTCGATTTCCCCATCACCATCACCCACGACTACGGCTACTACGCCCAGCCCTACCAGCACGACCTCGACCCGGAATACTTCCCGCCCCGCATCGGTTCCGTCAACTACGAGCGCGTGCTCAAAGACCTCCGCGCTCGAGGCGCGCGCGTCGTCCCCTACGTCATGGGCTGGCAGTGGAACGCCGCCACCGAAAGCTACCAGCAGAGCGGCGCCAAAGAAAAAGGCGCCATGCTGGGCGTATACAATGACACCGAAAGCGCCCTCTGGGCCGAGCTCTCCCCCGCCGAAGAGTGCATCGCAATGTGCCCCGCCTCCC
>JAZDKG010000036.1:0-2550 GCA_043803205.1 Planctomycetota bacterium | reverse complement strand
GAACACCTCGCCCGCGTCGTCGCCAAGATCAGGGCCCACTCCCTCGTCGCCGTCACCCTCTCCGTGGGAGTGAAGCCCGCCGGCGCCTGCCGCCTCTGGAGCCGCGCCGGCGCCGATCGGTACCTTCTGAAATATGAAGTGGCCGACAGCGCCCTCTACGCCGCGTTCCATCCCGATTCGTCGCTCTACGATCGCCTCTCCGCCCTCGCTAGGCTGCGCAGCTTCGGCTACCAGATCGGCGGCGGCAACATCATAGGTTTACCCGGCCAGTCGCTCGACGATCTCCTCGACGACATATGTCTTGCTCACGAGCTGGATCTGGACATGGCGGCCTTCGGGCCGTTCGTCCCGCACGCCGACACCCCCTTGGCTGGCGCCCCGCCCGGCGACATCGAGCTTGCGCTCCGCGTCGTGGCCGTCGCGCGCCTCGTCCTCGGGCCCGTTCATATCCCCGCCACGACCGCCTTCGACAGCCTCGCCCCCGACGGCCGCGAAAGGGCCCTCAGGATGGGGGCCAACGTCGTCATGGCTAACATCACCCCCGTTCGCTACCGCGACCTCTATGAGATCTATCCCGGCCGCGCTCGCATGAACTCCGTCGAGCACGTCCGCGCGATGCTGGATCGCATCGGGCGGCCTGCTGCCGCCGACTGCGGACATTCGCTCCGATGGACAAAGGTGACATCGTCATGAGCGGAACCTCGGACGAGCTGCGTATGGAAAAGGACTTCCTCGGCGAGCGCGCCTTGCCCGCGGACGCTCTCTACGGCATCCATACAATGAGGGCTCTCGAGAACTTCCCCCTGGCCCGTCGCCCCGTCCATCCGGAGCTCGTGCGCGCCTATGGCACGGTCAAGCTCGCCTGCGCTAGGACCAACCGCGCCCTGGGCTCGTGGGACGATCCCGCCAAGGCCGACGCCATCGAGCAGGCCTGTCAGGAGCTCGCCGACGGCCGCCTCGCCCCGCACGTGATCGTCGACGCGCTCCAGGGCGGCGCCGGCACCTCCACTAACATGAACGTCAATGAGGTCCTCGCCAACCGCGCCCTCCAGATCCTCGGGCAACCGCTCGGACGATACGACCTCGTATCCCCTCTGGACGACATCAACCGCCACCAGTCCACGAACGATACCTACCCGACCGCCCTCAAGCTCGCCGCGATCCGCCTCCTCCGCGCCCTCGAGGAGCGCGTCATCGCCCTCCAGGAGGCCTTCCAGGCCAAGGAAAAGGAGTTCGCCCACGTCGTCAAAGTCGCTCGAACCGAGCTCCAGGACGCCGTGCTCATCACCCTGGGCCGCGAGATGGCGGCCTACGCCGAAGCCCTCAGCCGCGACCGCTGGCGCATCTACAAGTGCGAGGAGCGCCTCCGCGTCGTCAACCTCGGCGGCACCGCCGTCGGCACCGGCCTCGGCGCCCCACGCCAGTTCATCTTCCGCGTCGTCGAGGTCCTCCGCGACCTCACAGGCGTCGGCTTCGCCCGCGCTGAAAACCTCGTCGATGCCACCCAGAACGCCGACGTCTTCGTCGAGGTCTCCGGGATCCTGAAGGCGCACGCCTGCTCGCTTCTCAAGATCGCTGGCGACCTGCGCCTGCTCTCATCGGGCCCCGAGGCGGGTCTCGGCGAAATCCGCCTCCCTCAGAGACAAGCCGGCTCCTCCATCATGCCCGGCAAGGTCAATCCCGTCATCCCCGAGGCCGTTTCCCAGGCCGCCATGCTGATGATTGCGTACGACCAGGCCCTCACCATCGCCGCCGCCTCGGGCTCCCTCGAGCTCAACCCCTTCCTCCCTTTGATCGCCGTCTGCCTCTTGGAGAGCGCCGACCTCCTCGCGCGAAGCTCCGAGATCCTCCGACGCTTCTGCGTCGAGGGAATCGTCGCCGACGAGACCCGCTGCCGCCTGCACGTGGAAAGCTCCACCGCCACCGTCACCGCGCTCCTGCCCTCCCTCGGTTACGAAGCCGCCGCCTCCCTCGCGGCCCTCGCCGCCCGCTCCGGCAAAAGCGTCCGACAGTGCGCCCTCGAGGCCGCCCTCCTGTCCCCCGAAGAGTTCGAGGACCTCGTGCGACCCGAAGCCGTCTGCCGCCTCGGCTCGCCCCCCGTGAAACCTAAAGAGGGCCCATGATCCCCCGCGCCCCCAAAAGCCTGCGCCTCCACATCGGCCTCTTCGGCCGCCGCAACGTCGGCAAGTCCAGCCTCCTCAATGCCATCACCCGCCAGCGCGTCTCCATCGTCTCCGACGTCGCCGGCACCACCACCGACCCCGTCGAAAAACCCATGGAGCTCCTCCCCCTCGGCCCCGTCCTCTTCATCGACACCGCCGGCATCGACGACGAAGGCGCCCTAGGCGCCATGCGCGTCGCCCGCACCCGCCAGGTCTTCGACCGCACCGACCTCGGCGTCCTCGTCGCCGAGCCCCAAGGCTGGGGCCGCTTCGAGCAGCAGATCCTCGACGAGCTCAAAAAGCGCGGCTGCCCCTCCATCGCCGTATTCAATAAGACCGACCTCGCCGAGCCCGACCCCGGCGTCGTCGCGCGCCTCTCCCAGGAGAA
>JAZDKG010000035.1:0-3332 GCA_043803205.1 Planctomycetota bacterium | reverse complement strand
GCGCATCTCGATCGCTAGCGCGCACTCCGACACAAGCTCCGTCGCCCGCGCCCCCACGATGTGTACCCCCACGACTTCCCGATGCTTCCCCGCCGCAATCACCTTCACGAACCCGTCCGGCGCGCCGCTCGCGATCGCCCTTCCCAGCGCGCGCATCGGGTACTTGTGCGCTAGCACCTCCGCGTGTTTCTCTCTCGCCTGCGCCTCCGTAAGCCCCACCATGCCGATCTCCGGACGTGTGTAGACGCACGAGGGCACCGCTCTGTCCGACCAGCGCTTTTCACGCCCTGCGGCGTTCTCCGCCGCGATTACCCCCTGTCGGCTCGCCGCGTGCGCAAGCTGCCAGCGCCCGTTCGCGTCCCCAATCGCATAGATGTTGGGGATCGTCGTCCGCAGGTGCTCGTCCGTCCGGATCGCGCCTTTCTCGTCGATCTCCACCCCCGCCTCCTCAAGGCCGATCCCGCGTGTGACAAGCGCCCTCCCCACCGCCACAAGCGCGATCTCCGCGCTCATCTTCTTCCCCCCCGCGATCTCCGCCGTCACGTCCGTCTTGCCCGCCGCCAGTTTCTCGATCCGCGCCCCCGTCTCCACGCGGATCCCCCGCTTCTTGAACACCCGCGCTAACTCCCTCGACACGTCTTCGTCCAGCACCGACACGAGCCGGTCCAGCATCTCCACCACCGTCACCTCCGAGCCGGCGTCCCTGAAAAAGCAAGCGAACTCCGCCCCGATGATCCCGCCCCCGACGATGACGATGCTTCCGGGGAGCTTCTCCAGTTCCAGCGCCTCGTCGCTCGTAAGCACCTTTTCCCCGAACGGGAACGCCGACGGACGCGCCGGCTTCGACCCCGTCGCTACGATGATGTTCTTCGCCGCTAGTGTCAGTTTCTCCCCGCTCGCCTGCGTCACCTCGACGGTATGCCTGTCCGCAAGCCTCGCTGCCCCCTGCACCGTCTCCACCTTGTTCTTCTTGAGGAGCCCCGCGATCCCTCCCTGGAGCGTCTTCACCACCTTGCGCTTGTGCGCCTGTAAGCTTCCCATGTCGAGCGACACCTCCCCCGCCGATACACCCCGCTCGCGCGCCTCGCGCACCTCGGCCGCGAGATCGCTCGCCGCTAACATCGCCTTCGTCGGGATGCACCCCGTGTTGAGGCACGTCCCCCCGAGCGCCGACTTCTCCACGCACGCGGTCGAAAGACCCAACTGCCCGGCCCGGATCGCCGCCACGTATCCTCCCGGCCCCGCCCCGATCACCACGCAGTCATATTCCTTCATCGAGACCCTCCGTTCACGTTGGAACTCTTCCCCGAAAGCGCGCGCATTCTACCCGGCCCTCGCCCTCCCGCCAAATCCTTTGTCGGACTCCTCCCCCTCGCGTCCCCCCACGAAGCGCCTCATGCGCTGAGTCCGCCGCTTCCTTTTTCCTCTTGAAACCCGGTCCCCGCATCGTACTTTCCCCTCCTAGAGGAACGGTGCCGGGCTCTGCCGGAGGAATGACATGGACCCCGTGAGAATCGGTATCATCGGCTGTGGCGTCATGGGAAACCACCACGCCGATTACGCCGCACAGCTCGACAACGTCGACCTCGTGGCCGTCGCCGATACGCGCCCCGACGCCGCCCAGCGCCTCGCCCGCGATCACAACCTCGATACGTTCTACGCAAGTGCGCAGGACCTCATCGACGACGGCCGAATCGAAGCCGTCATCCTCGCCCTGCCCGCTGGCGTGCGCTTCCAGCCCGCCCGCCGGGCGCTCGAAGCAGGCAAGCACGTCCTCCTCGAAAAACCCCCTGCCATGAATGTCGCACAGCTCGAGGAGCTCGCCGTCCTCCGCCTGGACCGCGTCGTCGCCTGCTGCTCTTCCCGGTTTCGTTTCCTCCCGTCCGCCGCTGTGGCGGCAGACGTCCTCGCGCGAAACGGCCTCGGCCCCCTGCGCCTCGTCAACTGCCGCGCCTCAACTCCCCTCGGCCCTCCCCCGCAGAATCCCCCGCCCCCCTGGCGCGTCAGCCGCAAGCTCAACGGCGGTGGCATCCTCGTCAACTGGGGCGTCTATGACCTCGACTATCTCCTCGGCATCGCCGGTTGGTCCCTCCGCCCGAAAACCGTCCTCGCGCGAACCTGGCCCGTGGCCCCCGCCTTCGCCCGCTACGTCGCCCCCGAATCCGACGCCGAAACGCACGTCGTCGCCACGATCCTCTGCGAGAACCACGTCGCCATCCAGTTCGAGCGCGGCGAGTTCATCCCCGCCGTCGCCGCCGGCTCCTGGCAATTTACCGGCGAGACGGGCGCCCTGCGCCTCTCCATGTCTCCCGCCGAGGATGACCGCCTCATCCACGACTTCGTCGCAACCGAAAAGGGCGTCCAGACCCGCGTCCTCTATGACGGCAAGTGCGACTGGGACACCCTCCATCGCGCCGTCCTCAAGGACTTCGCCGAAGCCATTCGCACGGGCCGACCCCCCAAGACCTCTCTTGAGAACACCATCCAGTTGCAGCGTATGTTCGACGCCATCTACCGCTCCGCCGAAACGCAAGTTGCCGTTGATCTGCCTTGAAATGAACAAGTCAGCACAACGCATGAAAGGAAAGACTTATGAAATACGCCTTCATGACCTTCTCCTGCCCGGACCTTAGCCTCGACCAAGTGCTCGCCCTGGCGAAACGTTACGGCTACGACGGCATCGAGCCCCGCCTCGTCAGCAACCACGCCCACGGCATCGAGTGGGATACGACCCCCGCGCAGCGCAAGGACACTCGCAAACGCGTCAAGGATAGCGGCATCGCCCTTGCGTGCCTGGCGACTTCCTCCACATTCGCCGACCCCGCCCAGGCCGAGAACTCGGTCCACGATACCCGAAAGGCCATCGACCTTGCCGCCGATCTCGGCTGCCTGGCCCTCCGCGTCTTTGGCGGCTCCCTCCCCAAAGACGTCGATCGAAAGAAGGCTATCGATAGCCTCGTCCGCTCCCTCAGCGCCCTCGCCGATCAGGCCCGCAATGCCGCCGTCACCGTCTGCGTCGAAACACACGACGACTGGTGCGACCCCAAGCACCTCGCAACCGTCATGCGCCAGGTCAATCACCCCGCCATCGCCGTCAACTGGGACATCATGCACCCTGTCCGCAGAGCCGGCGTAACCATCGAAGACTCCTTCGCCGTCCTCAGGCCCTGGATCCGCCATATTCACTTCCATGATGGCGTCACCGAGCCCGGCGACAAGCTCGTCCTCCAACCCATCGGCCGCGGCATGATCGACCATCGCGCCGCCGTCCGCTTGCTGCTGGCCGCCGACTACAACGGCTACCTCAGCGGTGAATGGATCGATTGGGAGCC
>JAZDKG010000034.1:0-40564 GCA_043803205.1 Planctomycetota bacterium | reverse complement strand
TCTGACTAGAAGCAAGAACAAGCCGGAAGCCGAGGCCGAAGAAAAAAGGCCGAAAAACGCTAATTCTCAAGCGTTCTCGGCCTTTTCTGACTTGGTACGCCCGGCAGGACTCGAACCTGCGACCTACGGTTTAGGAAACCGTCGCTCTATCCTACTGAGCTACGGGCGCTTACGCCGATTCGATTGCTCCATTGCGATCGCATTACATGCACGGCTCTCGCCTGTCCACCTGAAGTATCCTGAAGTGAAACGGTGCTGTCAAGTCTGATTGAGTGCATTGGACGTCGCGTTCCCCACTGATATCCGTCGCGGACTGCCCGGTTCCGAGTCCTGCCGCATCCAACGGTCGTTCGGTCAGTCTCGCTTCTCATCCGTGCAGTTCGAGACGGGCCGGGAAGGGCAGAGGCGGGCGAAAGGACCGTCGCGGCGGTCCGGCGGGGACGTCGGCGCACAGCGGATGGACCGGGAAGGCCGCGAGCATGACCAGAATGCAGACACAACACCCTTGCGCAAGCCGGCCGCGCCGCCATGTCGGTGTGTCCATATCCACCTCAACAATGGTCGACCGAGGTCAGTTGGGGGCTCTCGGGGGGCACAGCGCGCAACTCTGCAAGACAAGCCGTCAACCGATCCGCCACGACTTTGACATGCGGCTCTCGAAGTAGATCGCCGTGCCTGCCCGGTATTGTGTGGCAGTCGAGGCCCTCACCGGCCAGAGCGGACCATCTCTCCCAGTACTCCGGAAAGCGAATGCGGAACTCGGGGCTCTGAAACAGCGTGATTCGGCCTGGATACACGTCCGGTTTGTAGGACAGGCGGGCGTGCTCGTGCGCGGCCCAGACGCTGTAGAAACGGCGTCCCTGGCGGGTGAGCGTGAGCCGCCACTCGATCTTCCTGGCCTTCTCTCGAACGTCGCGAGCGAGGCAGTAGAGGACCTGCCCGCGTGGGAGGTGATGGAAGAGCAGGAGCCACAGGTAGCGACGCAGGGAGATGGGAGGGGGCGGCTGACTGGAGTCCACAAGAACCAGCAACGGCACGCGGTGGCCCTGTTGGTGAAGCTGTCGCGCCATCTCGAACGCGACGAAGCCGCCGAAGCATCTGCCTACCAAGACGTACGGCCCTTTCGGGTACGCGGCCTGGATCTCGTTGACGTAATAGGAGGCCATATCCGCCACCGTCGCGTGGGGCGGCTTGCGTCCATCCAACCCCTGCGCCTGGAGCGAGTAGAACGGCTGATCAGGGCCCAGGCGACGGGCAAGAGAGGCGAAGGTCAGAACGTCTCCCGCCGCCTCGGGGACACCGAACACGGGCGGCTTGGAACCGCGAGGCTGGACCGGGACGAGACACGGTCGGGAAGCCTCCGTTGTCTTTCCCCGGAGAACGCGGGCCAACTTCTCGATGGTCGGCGCCTCCAGGAGGGTCGTCAGGGGAAGTCGTTCGCCGACCGTCTTCTCGATCTGGGTAAACAGGCGGACCGCAAGCAGCGAATGCCCTCCAAGGTCGAAGAAGCTGTCTTGGACGCCGATCGGTTCGACGCCCAGGAGCCTTTCCCAGATCCGGGTCAGCCGGCGTTCCAAATCATCTCGCGGGGCGAGACCGGGAGCTTCGCTCCGGCGAGCGCCGGCGGGCGGGAAAGGCGCGCGATGCTTAAGCTCCCGCAATGGTAGAAGCGACGAGACCGAGCGGTTTACACCAGCTACGGCGCCCCGAAGTACCGTCTCAAAATCTTCCACCATGCGGCGGACAGTTGTCGCGTCGAACAATTCCGTGCGGTACTGCAAGGCCCCTGAGAGCGTCGGCTCCCCCTGCGTCATGACGAGACTCAAGTCAAACCGCGTGGTCCCCGTTTCGACCGGGAACCTGGTCACGGTGAGGCCCGGCAGCTTCAGGTCCTGCTCGGGCGTGCTCTGATGAAAGATGAACATCGCCTGAGGCAGCAAGCGCCGGGGTGAGCGGCGTTCATGCCCCAATTCCTCCAGCACCCGTTCGATCGGGAGGTCCTCGTGGGCGTAGGCCCCCGTGGCGACCTCCTTCGTCCGTCTCAGCAATTCCCGGAAGGTCGGACCGCCGGAGAAGTCGCCGCGCAGGAGCAGAGTGTTTGTAAAGGGCCCGATCAGGGCCTCGGTCTCGATCCTGCCCCGGTTGGAGACGTCCGTGCAGACAACGACGTCATCCTGAGACGTGTAGCGATGCAAGACGGTCTGGAGGGCTGACAGCAATGTCATGAAAACGGTTACGCACTGTCGGCGGCTCAGCGCCCGAATCGCTTCAGACAGATCCGCGGGAAGCGCGAAGTGGTGCGTCACCCCTCGAAGAGACGGCACGGCCGGTCGCGGACGATCCGTGGGAAGGTCGAGCGCGACCGACGCGCCGGCAAGCTGCTTCTTCCAGTAGGTGAGCTGACGCTCCAGGGGCTCTCCCTGCAGCCACCGGCGTTGCCAGTGGGCGTAGTCCACATACTGGATTTCGAGCGGTGCAAGGGGGGAGGGCCCCCCGCGGGCGAACGCCTCGTAGAGAGAAGCGATGTCGCGGCAGAGTACGCCGATCGACCAGCCGTCCATCGCGAACTGGTGTGTTGTTACCAGCAGCACGAACTGCTGCGGGGCCGGCTGGAGCAGGGTCATGCGCAGGAGGGGGCTCTGAGACAGATCGAAGGGCCGTCGAGCCCCCTCGGTGGCGAGCCGCGCGATTTCGGACTCACGGTCTTCCTCCGCGCAATCACGCAGGTCCACCGTGGGGAACGCTAGGGGACGGTCCGGCGCAACGCTCAGTGCTGGGTCTCCGTCGAGGGATGAACAGGTCATTCGCAGCACTTCGTGGCGTTTGATAGTCTCCTCGAAGGATCGCCGCAGCGCGTCCACATCCAGAGGTCCCGAGATGCGCACCGCGAGCTGGATGTTGTAGGCGGGATCCCCGGGTCTCAATTGGTAGAGGTGCCACAGGCGTTCCTGCGCAAAGGAGAGCGGCAGTTCGAGCGCGCGCGAGACGCGGCGGATCGCAGCGGAGCGCTCGTCTTTCGTCCCGCGCGACCGACGCAGAATCGAAAGGATCGCCGCCTTGTGCTGGGCCAGCTGTCCCCGCAGGTCGGACGTCACCACGCCTCTTGGCGCGCTGTAACGCAGGTGATCGCCGTCGGCCCAGAGCTTCACCCCCCGCCGGCGCAGAAGGTCCAGAAGTTCTTCAGCAGTCATACCTCGCCTTCCTCCCGATCCTCGGTATCGGCTGGCATGCGAGAATGACTCTCGTGGAAAGGCACCCAGTCGCCGTCGTCGCCCGGGTCCACGGGACCACCCAGGAGGGAGTGCACGAGCACGTGGTCTTCATCGAGGGCGAAGTGATGGCGTATCGCTTGGAAATCGACGTTCCCGATCTGGCAGAGCCCGGTGCCACACGCGGGTGCTGCGGTCTCCAACTGCTGGGCCATCAGCCCCGCCTCGATGGTGGCATAGTGCAGGCTGCGCGCGCCATACATGGGCGCGATGGCGCCCAGCCGCGCGATCAGAAAGAGGGCAAAGGCGGCTTCGTCGAAGATGGGGGCGTTTACGAGCGGGTCGTAGATGCGTCGGTCGACGTCCGCGTCGGCCGCCAGCAAGACGAGACGGTGCTCCTTGGGATGGTGGTAGTAGACGCCGGCGGAAAGCCCTTCCACCCGGCCTCGCTTGACGTACAGGTACGTCTGGACGGGGTAGAGCCCGCCGGCGGAAGCGTAGGAGTACTTGGGCTTGCCGTCGAGAGACGTTTCTCGCAGACAACTGAGCAGGTCGCTGAGCTGCGCAAGCGTGACGGGGCGGGCGACGAATCGCCGATGGCTTCGGCGGTCGACACGGCGCTCCTCGAGCGACTCCCCCGACACGGTTCCGACGAGTTGAATCGACAGGCAGTCATCGTCCCCACGACGCAACCCCGGTCGCGTGCTCTTGAACGCGTCGCGGTCCGCCGGGTCCGTCAGCAGCTCGTAAGACGCCAGGACGGATTCGGGAAGGGACAGGGCGGCCGCGGCTTTCTTCTCTTGCGGACGCCTGTCAGGTCGCTGTGATCGATAGGCCTCGACCAGTCCCAGGACAGTCGGGCGCCGATAGAAATCATCTATCCTGGGACGGAAGCCGAGCTCGGACTCCAACCGGTTGACGATTCGGATCATGTCAATCGAGGTGGCGCCGAGGTAAAGCAGGTTGGCTTGGGGGTCAATGCGACCGACCCCGAGAATGTCTTCGACCCATCCACCGATGCGTGCGCTCAGGTCGGTCGCCTCAGCCTGCGGGGGCTCGGCGGTTTCAACGCGTTTGGTGGACGGCTCAGGCAGCGCCGCGCGATCCACCTTGCCGTTGGGCGTCAGCGGCAACGCTTTCAGCGGCACGAACACAGAGGGGACCATATACTCGGGCAGCGTCTCCTCCAGAAAGCGGCGCAGTTCCTCCGTGCTCGGGACGGTCTCCTGTTCGGGCACGACATAGGCCACCAGGCGCTTCTCCCCTTGCGGCTCCCCGATAGCGCGAAGGACGGCGGCCCGGATCCCCTCGTGCCGGGCCAACGCCGTCTCGATCTCCCCCAACTCGACCCGGTAGCCTTGGATCTTGACCTGGAAGTCCTCCCTGCCGAGGAACTCGATGTCGCTGTCCGGCAGGTATCGCCCCATGTCTCCCGTCCGGTAGAGCCGCTCTCCCGTCAGGGGATGTGTGACGAAGCTCGTTCGGGTTTTCTCCTCGTCCCGCCAGTACCCCTTGGCCAGACCAACCCCCCCGATGTAGAGCTGCCCGTGGACCCACACGGGGCATGGTGCCAATGCCTCGTTCAGTACGTGGAACTGTTGATTGTCCATCGGTTTGCCGTAGGGGATGCTTTTCCAGCTCGGATCGACCTCCTCGATCGGATAGAGGATGGACCAGATCGACGCCTCGGTTGCACCGCCCAGGCTGATGACCCGCACTTCGTCATTCAATCGCTTGATCTGCTCAGGCAAGCTCATTGGAATCCAATCCCCGCTCAGCAACGCCAGGCGGAGCGAGCGGGGACGAAGGTCAGGCCGACGGCCCAGGTATTCCACGAGCAGCTTCATCAGCGTCGGCACGGAGTTCCAGATGGTTACGTTCTGCCGGGCGATCAGCTCCGCCCAGTGGGCTGGATCGCGGGCTCCGGCCGGCTCAGGGAGGATAATGGTCCCGCCGCCGGCGAGCGTGCCGAAGATGTCGTAGACGGACAGATCGAAGCTCAGCGAAGAAAGGGCCAACACGCGGTCTTCCGGGCCGACGCGAAACCTTCGATTGATGTCCGCGATAGTGTTCACGGCGCCACGATGGTCGATCATCACCCCTTTGGGCACACCGGTGGAGCCGGACGTGTAGATGACGTAGGCGAGATCGTCGGCTCCCTGGATCGGTTCCAGCGGGCGATCGTCCAGTCCCCTAAGATCGCCGTTGTCCACGCACACCCGCCGGACGCCATCAGGCCACGCAAGGCGCTGGTCCAGCCAGGACTGGGTCACGACGAGTTCCACCTCGCCGTGCTCCAGCAGGAAGGCGCGGCGCTCATCGGGCAGTTCCGCATCGATGGGGAGATAGGCGGCGCCGGACACAAGGATTCCCAGAACCGCGGCCGCCTGCTCCCATCCCTTCTCCATGAGCACGGCGACCAGCGAGTTCGGGCGCGCGCCCAGTTCCCGGAGGCGGCGCGCGACTTGGTTGGAGACGCGATACAACTGCGCGTAGGTCAGGGACGCCTTGGCATCAACAACCGCCGGGTGATCCGGGCGCTTGTGCACCTGTTCGGCGAACAGCGTGTGCAGCATGCCCTCCGGCGTCGGCGCCCGGGTGGCGTTGACCGCGGCCCGCTGCTCAAGCTCCGCAGCAGGCACCAAGCTTCGGGCGGTGTCCGCCCGGCCCTCCCGCCAGGCATCCTCCTCGCGAGCCAGGCGTCTTAGCAGACCGCAGTAGCCGTCGAACATCCCTTGCAGGAACCCGTCGGGGAAAAGCCCTTCAACGATATCCCAGTTGAATACGAGGACACCGGCGTTCTCGAAGACCTGATGGTCTATCCAGACCTGCGGCGTCTGCGTGATGTCGTACACAAGGTCGCCGATCCAACGCGTCGGGTCCTGAGCCGTCTCGTCGGCCTCGTGGACGATTCCGCTGGTGAAGACGACGGGCATCGCCGCCCGAGGCGTTCCCCCTTGCCTCTTAGCCAGCTCCCGCAAAACCTGGACGCCGCTGACGTAGCGGTGCTCCATGTCCTCCCAGAGCTGCTGCTGAAGCCGCTTGGCTCGCGCCTCGAAACTCCCCTGCGCCGAATCGTCGACCTCGAGCAGGCTGAGCGAGGTGAAGTCCCCCACAATGTCGTTCACCTGGGGATGCAGCGGGAGCCGATTGAACAGCGTGAGATTGATCGTGAATCGCGGGCGCTTGCTCCAGACCTTCAAGGTCTCTACAAACGCGGCCAGGAGGAACCCCGAGGGCGTCAAGCCCGCCTGCCTCACTCGCTTCTTCAACCGCAGCCAAGTCAACCGATCCAATCGAGCGCTGTAACGGGTGAACTTGGGGTGCGTCAGGGTCCCCGGCTCCCTCGCAAGCGGCAGGTCGGGCGCGGGCGGCAGGTCGGCGATCCGACCCCACCAGTAGTCCCGAGAGCGACGATACAACTGCGTGTCCCTAAGGGAGACTTCCGCCAGGACGTAATCCCGGAAGGTGAGTTCGAGGGGACGGAGCGACGTATCGGGATACCGGTAGAGGCGCGCCAGTTCCTCGAAGAGAAGCAGGCGACTGCGCAGGCCGAGGATCAGGGCATCAAAACTGCAATGAAGGCGAAGGCGGCCCTCGTCCAAACGCGAGGCACGGATTTCAAACAGGGGCCAGCGATCGCTCGGGAGGACCTGGTGCGACATGCGCTGACGAATCGCGCTCAGCTGCGACTCGACCGCCTGCGGGTCCTGTCCTCGCAGATCGACGACCTCGATCTTGTAGGGGGGCACCTCTTTCAGGACCTGCTGCCGTCCGTCGGGCAGGATAACGGCACGAAGCATGTCGTGGCGATCGATCAGGCGCTGCCAGGCGCGGTTGAAGCAGTCGAGGTCGAGGTCGCCGCTCTCTAACTCCATGTAGCGGTGCGTGGAGACGTTGCCCAGCTCGAAGAGGCCGCTGCGACCGATCCAGTACGCCTGTTGGACGTCCGTGAGCGGGAACGGCTGATAACGCGCCTCCGGGTCGGGCGCGATTTCGGGCAGCAGGGCGAGGGAGTCCTCGGAGTCGGGCCGGTGGGCCGCCCTCTCAGAGATCGCAACGGCCAAGCCTGCTACGGTGGGGGACTCCAGGAGTGTTCGAAGAGACAGCTTCACATGGAACGCGTCGTTCAGCCGGGACACGACCTGCGTGGCCAGCAGGGAGTGTCCTCCCAAGGCGAAGAAGTTGTCGTTGACGCCGACGCTGTCGACCCCAAGGATGTCGGCCAGGATCTCCGCCAGGGATTCCTCCAGGGGGGTGCGAGGCGCAATGAAGGGGACCCCCAACTCGGGCCGTCCAAGGTCGGGCGCCGGCAGGGCCTTTCGGTCCACCTTGCCGTTGGAGGTCAGCGGCATGGCATCCAGGAACACGAAAGCGGAAGGCACCATGAAGTCGGGCAGCCTCTCCCTCAGGAAGTCACGGAGTTGGCCCGCCGTGGGCGCCGGCCGCACGTTCGAGACGACGTAGGCCACCAGGCGGTCGTCGCCGGAGGGGTCCTGGCGCGCGGTGACGACCCCCTCCTGGGTGCTCGGGTGTTCAGCAAGCGCTGCTTCGATCTCGCCGGGTTCGATGCGGAAGCCGCGCACCCTGACCCGGTTATCGGCGCGTCCCAGGCAGACGACCGTACCGTCGGGTCGGTAGCGCACGATGTCGCCGGTCCTGAAGATGCGCGAATCAGCCGTCTCGGGGAAGGGGTTCTGAATGTACCTCTCCGCGGTCAGTGCCGCGTCATTCAGGTAGCCCGCCGCTAGGCGGTCCCCGCCGACGCATAACTCGCCTCGGACGCCGAGAGGCACAGGTTGGAGGTATGCGTCGAGCACGTAGAGACGCGTGTTCTCGATCGGACCTCCTATGGGCACAACGCCGGCCTTCTCCTTGAAGTCCGTGGGAACGGGATAGACGGCGACGGTCCCCGCGGCCTCCGTGAGGGAGTACAGGTTGACGACGCGAGCGGGATGTCCCAACTCGTATCGCCACTTGTGGACAACGTCCCATGTGAGCGTGCCCCCCGTCACGAAGATATGACGCAGCTTGTTGCTCAGCAGGTCGCCTTTGACCTCCTCGTCCTGCTGCGCCAGCGTGTTCGTACTGTGGCGCCAGAAAGAGGTCACGACATCCCAGACGGTGACGTCGCGCTTCTTGATCAGCTCCAACAGCGCGATGGGGTCCTGTCGTTGCTCCGAACTTGCTATGACGAGCGTGCACCCTGTGCACAGCGGCAGCGTCCACTGCCTGACTGATGCTGAGAAAGAAAAAGACGCCGAGTGCAGGTAGACATCATCCACGTGTACCCCGAGCGACGATCTGGCCGACTGGATGTATAGACACAGACTGCGGTGCGCCACGGCGGTGGCCTTGGGGGTGCCCGTAGATCCCGACGTGTAGAGCACGTAGGCGGGACTGTCCGCCGTCACGCCGCAGGACACCTCTTCCTCGCTCTCCGCGGCGATCGCGTCCCGATCCGCGTCGATCAGGACGGTCCTAGCCCGAGTCGCGGGAAGCTTCTTCAGCAGAGGCTCCTGGACAAGGATCGTCGAGACCCCGACGTCTTCGAGCATGAGGGAAAGACGCTTCGGCGGATAGGACGCGTCCAAGGGCACGTAGCATCCACCTGCCTTGAGGATCCCCAGGATCGCAACGACGGTGTCGATGGATCGCTCTGTACAGACGCCGACAAGGTGACCCGGTCCCACGCCTCGCCTCTGAAGATAGCGCGCAAGCTGGTTGGCGCGATGATTCAACTCCCGATAGGTGAGCTGCTGGTCCTCGAATCCGACCGCGATCTTGTCCGGTGTCCGCGCAACCTGCTCCTGGAACAGCCTGTGGACGCAACGATCCCGTGGGTAATCGACGTCGGTGTCGTTCCATTCGACCAGTAGCTGCCGTCGTTGTGACTCCGTCAGAAGGGGCAGGTCTGAAAGCCGCGTGTCAGGGTCCGAAAGCCCTCGCGCCAGGAGGGTCTGGAGCGCCGCTTGCATTCGGCAGGCCGTTTCCTCATCCGCCCGGTCCTCGCCCCACTCGACGAGGAGGCAACTGTCCCCCTCCTCTTTCCACAAACCGAAGGTGAGGTCGCGTTCGACGATTGCGTTGTCCGGCCCTGCAGCATACGCGTCCGGACGCTCCGTCCCCGTCGACTCTCCAGCGAAGCTGATCGGCTGGAGGATCAGCCGGCATGCAGGCGGGCCGTCCGAAGTCCGCTCGTCCTGCGAGTCCGCACACGGTCTTTCACACAGAAGGGCGCCCTGAACGATGCTTTTCGGGATGCGGTCTTCCACCTGACCCATGAGCTGCGCGAACGTGGTGTTCGCCGAAAGGTCCACACGGAAGGCGGCGACATCCGGGGGGGCCTCCTGCACCTGCTTGGCCTGCGTCTGCCGGACGGAGACATTGAGGCGCACCGCTTGGCCCTCTGCGGTTACGGTGTTGCGGAACAGCACAGACATGACGGCCGCTTGTAGTACTGCGACGGGAGAGACACCGGAGTCGCGACTGTGAAGACCAAGCGCCTCGGCCGTGGCGGCGGGGAGCATGAACGACTGGGCTTCGAAGGACCGTGCGTCCTCCGGTGGGCTTGTCAGGATTGATGGCCGCCTGTCCGTGAGAACGGGCTCGACGGGGGTCACGAGCGGAAGGAGCACCTCCGCTTCCCCCGTTGTGGTAGTAGCCCCCTCCTGGTTGACGCCGGTGATTCGGACGGTGACCAGGGTTCCTTCGTCGCACCCGACCTTCTTTGCAATGGTTCCCGTGTAGCGGTTGGTGTCGCCGTAGAGAACCGGTGCTTCGATGCGTGCGCTCAGTCGCTTCAGGAAGCCGTCGTCTCCCATCCAATTTGTCAACAGGGACGAGACCAATGCGAAGCGCATCACGCCGTAGTCGAAAGGCGCGGGGATTCCCCGCTGTGAGGAGAGATGGAAATCCTCATGCTGCTGCGAATCCCCGACCAGCCATCCCGTGATAGGGTTCCGAACAGCAGCGTGCGGCGCTTCGAGACAATCCGCGTACCCCAGTCCGCCGGCCCGGTACGCTGGACCGACGGCGGCCTGCCAGCAGACCAGGTCTCCGATTGTCAGGGGACCGCGCACGAGCGTCGGAAGCGTCCGGCCGACCTTCGTGTCCTCCTGCGTCAAGAGGCGGCGGCCAGTTCGAGTCTCGGCTCTCAACGCTTCGACGATTTCCGCCAGCTCCTCGTCACGATAACGATGGATCGGGCGGTCGACCAGAAGGTCGCCGCCTTGCTGGGCGGCCCGGACCGTCGTACCCGCAGCCTTGCCCACCACTTGGCCCGCCTCGTTCCAGTACGTTGTTTCCGAGATGATGAACACCAAGCGACGGCCGTCGCGGCTTCGCCCCTCCTGAACGGCGACTTGGTTGATGGAGGCACGCAGCTTCTCATTGAGCAGAATCGGTCGAGACCACCGGTATTCCACACCGCTGACAAGCGACGAGAGGCGCACGTCTATGGGGGCACCGTGTGCGATGGGGTACAACACAGAGGCGAGGAACGCCGGTGGCGCGACCAAGCGACCGTATCGGCTCTCGGCCGCGTAGTCGGGATCGAGCCAGAGGGGATTGTCGTCCCCGATGCCATAAGCGAAGTGTCGAATGGCATCAACTGTGACCACGGAATTCCAGTGAGTCCGTTCGTGGATGGCCTGCCCGTTCAATTGGGCTGAGGCGGTAATAAACTCATCGATTCTGTCTCGCACCGCATCCTTAGACATAGTTGTGCCTTTAGGGGGCTGTCCGCATGGAGCGTTCCTGAGGCGGCTCCAATCCTCCTTCATGCATGATACGCGTTGCAGCCTTCTTCACAAGAACCACCTTTGCCGCGCGTGCGGTTGGTGTCCCGAGGCCCGTTAAGCAACGGTGCGATTGCGGGATACGTTGGGGAAGTGTCCCTCCGAAGGATATCGCCGCTCTGTGGCACCAACAAACTACTTCGCAGAGTAGCAGTAGCGCACGGGGTCATGAAAACAGGCGCCAGGGCGCTCCTGGGTGCGCGTCTATGTGGTCGGCAGTTCGTGCTACGTAGCGATCGGATCCTTCCCGCCCCTGAGATGGTCATGGAGCCTGCTATCGAACCTGCGGAGAGAAGTCCCAGAGGACTGCCCCTACGTCTTCGTGCCTACCTGGCGATGGGATTACATCCGGAAGGCTCGAGCGCTGGGCAAGTGGCAGGACGATCGGGCCAACGTGAACAACCTCGGAAAGCGACTGGCGATGCTGCGAAAGCGGGCATGGGTGAGCAAGCTCACATATCATGACCTGCGAAGGTCGTGCATCATGAACTGGGCAGGAACGGGGATCAGGTCCGACGCAGGGAACGGCCGCGAAAAATCCACGCATAATCATTCTGCGGCGATTGTGCGGCGAAAGAATCGCAGAACTTACAGGTATTATTCCGTTACATATTGGCCTGGAAAGAGTTACGGGTTCTGGAGCAGCAGTTTACGAAACCGTCGCTCTATTCACGTGAGCTGCGGGCGCTTACTGCAACCACGCTCTTGACCGGCCCGTTCAAAGCAAACGCCCTTGCCGTCTTCGCCCAGATTATGTTCCAGTGAGGTGTTGACGTCAAGCGTTGCCATCGACCGTGCAGGCCAGAAGATGCGGCCATTCGAACCAAGCCGGCGGCATCACAGTTCATGCTGAGGTCAGATCTTCGTCGTATCGACGATAGCGACCTCGATATCCTCTTTGTTGACGGAGTACGACACGATGAGCCTGTCGCCATCTACGACACAGCAGGGATAGGCGTAGCCGTCGGCCTTGAGAAGTCCAACCGCGCGCTGCGTGGTCGGGTCATCCACGAGAGTGTAGATCTCGCTGAAGGTTTTCCCGTCTTCGCTGAGAGAGAGCATGAGGTGCGTGCGGTCGAGCAGCTTGGGCCAGGTGGTACCCACGAGGTAGTAGCGCCCATCCGAAAGCCGGCCCGCGTAGACTCGTGACATGCTGTCGGGGATGTCGGTGACGACGGGCTGCATCCAGGTGTGCCCGTTGTCGTCGCTGGCGGTAAAGGCTAAGCGTTCCGTGGCGCCCTCGTCCCGCCAGAACATCATGATGCGTCCGCTGTCGAGTTGGTACCACGACGCCTCGGCGTGGAAGAGCTCCATCCCCTTCGGCCTCTTGGGCATCCCGACGATCTCCGGAGAGGCGGCGGGCGTCCGAGGATCCCACAGGTAGGCTAGGGGCTCCCCGTCTCTCGCGCCTGCGGTGAGGAGCTTCCCCTCCCGGGTCCTGCGCGGTCCCTCGAAGATCCATGCATTGTGGATGATGTCCGCGTGTTTCTCCCAGCGTGCGCCGTCCGTGCTTCGCCAGGCGTCGATCTGCGATTCGGACTCCCCGAAGATCGTCATGCCGGGATCCGCCGCCGCCTTCATGTTCCAGCGCGCCATTGCGTAGACGACGATCTGCTCGTCGTCGGCGTAGATCCCGCCCGTCTGGATCCCCATCCCCGCCGATTTGTCCGCGGGGATGATCTTGACGCCATCGGTCCAGTTGTGAAGGTCGTCGCTATAGGAGATCATCGTCCGCTGTCCGGGACGATCCTCGTCGCGCTGGGCGTTGCTGAAGGCCAGCGCATATTTTCCCCGCCATTTCGCAAGCTGCATGTGGTGGTTGTAAGTCCCTTTGCCCCATACGCCGGTGAAGACGCGATGGCGCTCGAAAGGAGCCCGGCGGATGGGGTTGTCCTTCGTGTCCCTGGGTCCCCGGTCGTCGTTGCTGCGAAAGCAGTTCGCCTTCCACAACGACTCCAGAACATACGCCCGGTGGATCTTGTCGCGATATCCATCCGTCGTCAGCTCCAGGACGCGCTGTTCTTTGAAATCCAGACCTTCCAATGTGATCCGCTCCTCTACTTGGCGCGAACTCCATCCTTCTTGACGCTACCGGGCTTGCAGCGATGTCTCGACACGTTCGTCAGCGTACCGAGTCGCGTTCGGCAATGCAATCCGACGGATGCCGTCACGGACGACCAGCTTGCAGCCGCCTGGGGCTTGGAACGTCTCATGCTCCGCTTACCCGCTCAGGAAGCGCAACGTCCGGAATGTCCCCACGAGCCTTCAGGGCTGCGGAGACCAACGCCTTGCGCATCGAGCTGTGCGCTCAGGCCAGCTCGGGATCGCCGGCGATTTGCTCGAAGAAGTCGACGAAGTTGTTCAAGTTCCCGCCTTTCATGACGGCCATCGCGCTGCGGGGATGCTCGTTCAGCACGCCCGTGATCATGTACGGGATGTGATAGCCCCACTTGAGCTCTTGCTGCATCGCCATGAAGTGTTTCGAGATGAGCCCCAGCACAGGTCGCACGTTGAACTTCGGGTTCTTGAGGAATGCGATCAGGAGCTCGAGCGGGCAGTTGCCGGCGGCCCGCCCGATCCCGTAGATCGTCCCGTCCACGAAGTTCGCGTTGTGAATGATCCCCTCGATGGTGTTGGCGTAGGCGAGTTGCTGATTGTTGTGACAGTGCACCCCCGTTTCCCTCGTCTTGAGAAAACTCCGGAACTTGTCCGTCAGGAAATGGATCTGCTCGCTGTAGAGCGCCCCGAAACTGTCCACGAGGTAGGCCGCCGCGACGTGACTCTCCTCCTCGATCTGCGCCAGCGCCTCATCCAGCTCCGTCTCAATCGCGCGCGAGATCGCCATCACGTTGATCGTGGTCTCGTATCCCTTCTCGTGCGCGTCGTTCGCTAGGTAGATCGCCTTGTCGATGTCCGGGACGTACGTCGCCACCCGCACCATGTCGATCACGCTCTGCTCCGCGGGCAGAATCTGGTCGAGATCGACCCGGTCCACGTCGACCATGATCGAGAGCTTCGTCCTGCGCTCGATCCCGTCCAAGAGCCTCGCCACATGGTCGTCGTCGCAGAACCTCCAGGGGCCGAACTTCTCGGGGGAGAAGAGCCTCTTCGATGCGCGGTAGCCGATCTCCATGTAGTCCACGCCCGCCTGGTTGAGCCCGACGTAGACGTCCCGCACCAGATCGTCCGGGAAATACCAGTCGTTCATCAGCCCGCCGTCTCGGATGGTGCAGTCCACGATCTTGATTTGTTCCCTGAACACGTTTCTTCCTTTCTTTATCCAGCGTGCGTGCTACGCGCCCCGACACTCTTCTTGCGTTCCGCCGCATTGTGCCCGGACCGCCCGGATCGCCTCCCGGAGGTCCACCCTCCCGTCATAGAGCGCTTTTCCGACGATCACCCCCGCGAGGCCACTGCGTGCGACCGTCAGGATGTCGGCGAGCCCCGACACGCCCCCCGACGCGAAGGCGGGCTTCCCCGCGGCCTCGGCGACCTCGAGTGCCAGCGCGACGTTCGGCCCCGCGAGCGTCCCGTCGCGGGAGATGTCCGTCACGATGACTCCGGCCAGCTCCGCGTCCGTAAGCTGTCGTGCGAGCTCCGTCGCGTCCTTGTCGCTCGTCGCAAGCCATCCCCGCGCGCGGACCTTGCCCTCGAGCGCGTCGATCCCGACCAGGAGCGACCCCGGGAACCTTGCGGCCGCGCGCTTGACCCATGCGGGGTCCTCGATCGCCCGTGTGCCGAGGATCACCCGGTCCGCGCCCTCTGAGAGCATCTCGCGGATCGTCTCCTCGTCGCGAATCCCTCCCCCCACCTCCATGGCGGCGTCGATCGCCTTGCGGATCGCCCGGATCGCCTTCACGTTCACGGGGCGTCCCTCGCGCGCCCCATCCAGATCCACGACGTGCACGAGCTCCGCCCCCGCCTCCTCCCATCGCTTTGCCGCCTCGGCCGGGTCCGCGTGAAAGACGGTCTCCCTCGCGTAGTCGCCCTGGACGAGCCTCACGCACTTTCCGTCTCGGATGTCCACCGCCGGCACGACGATCATGTCCTCGGGTTCTCTCCTTCCGCTGCTCCGGGACGCGGTCTCATCGGAATCGCACCGTCCCCCAAACGTCGACGAGCCGCCGGTTCGACAGAGTCTCGCTTCGCTCGATGATCGCCCGCACCTCTCCGGCAAGCTCCCGGGGCGCCTCGGCGCCGTAACGGGCGGCCGCCGCCTGCTGAAGGAAGGCCTTCAACGCTTTGTGCTGCGACTGCGTCAGGTTCGCACCCGCCTCCCCTTCATATCGGACGCTCAACGAGGTCCAATCCTCCCCCTTCCCGAACGCATCCTCCGGCACGAGCGCTTCTTCTGCCACTACGTACACCCCCGCCACCCGCTTTTCCTCGAGGGGAAGCGTCCAATATCGCGGCGGGGGCAGCGCCCGGATCTCGAGCTTGTCGCCCGAGAGGTCGAACATGCCGAACACGATGCGTCGGCGGACCTGGGTCTGTGCGTCCTCGCGGGCCGCCGCCCGGGCGGCGGCTTCTCCCGTGTCCTCGCCCCACGGGTTCTTATGTTCCAAGATGCGAGCCGTTCCGTGCACCTCGAACGTGCGCGACTTCTCCCGCATCCGGATCGCATGTCCCGTCGACGACGCGCATCCGGCGGCCGCCCACGCGGCGCACAAGGCGATCGCAGCCTGCCATCTCATCCGAGCGCCGTCTAAAGCCATCGCGCCGCTTCCTTTGCCCAGTACGTGACGATGAGATCCGCTCCCGCCCGCCGGCAGCCCGTCAGCATTTCAAGAACCACCGATCGCTCGTCGAGCCAGCCCTTCGCCGCGGCCGCCTTCACCATCGCGTACTCGCCGCTTACGTTGTACACCGCGACGGGCATCCGGAGCGCCTCCTTCACGCGCCGCACGATGTCCAGATACCCCAGGGCCGGCTTGACCATCACAATGTCCGCCCCCTCCTTCGCGTCCTGGATCGCCTCGCGGACGGCCTCATCGCCGTTGGCGCCGTCCATCTGGTAGCTCCTGCGGTCGCCGAACGCCGGCGCGCTTTCCGCCGCCTCCCGGAACGGCCCGTAGAGCGAGGAGGCGAACTTGGCCGCGTAGCTCAGGATCGCCACGTGCTCGTGCCCGGCCCCGTCGAGCGCCTTTCGGATCGCCTCGACGCGCCCGTCCATCATGTCGCTGGGCGCCACGATGTCCGCCCCCGCCCGGGCGTGCGAGACCGCCGCCTTCGCCAATAGCTCCACCGTCGCGTCGTTGTCCACGTCCTTGCGCCCGGCGATCTCGCGGATCACCCCGCGTGCCCGTGATCGGTATACTCGCAGAGGCATACGTCGGTGATGACGCACAGGTCCGCGACGTCTCGCTTGAGCGCCCTCGTGGCGTGCTGGACGATCCCCTCATCGTCATAGGCCCGTGAGCCCTCCGCGTCCTTCCTGTCCGGAATCCCGAAGAGGAGCACCGCCCGCACGCCCGCTTGCGCCGCGGCCCTCGCCTCCTCGACGAGCAGCTCGACGGTGAGCTGCGCGACCCCCGGCATCGAGGTGATGGCGCGTCCGGCTCCCTTCCCCTCCCTCACGAAGAGCGGGAGGATCAGGTTCGCGGGCGCAACGCGCGTCTCGCGCACCATCTCGCGCAGGGCTTCGGTCCTCCGTAGCCGCCGCATTCGCGTGACCGCTGACACCGCGAATCCTCCTCTCAACGTTCCTTCCTGCGCACGAGCTTTCGAACCTTCTCGAAGGCTTCCGTCCCCGCGCTCTCGAGGAGCTCGAATATCAAGGCCTCCGTCGTCGTCACGGCGATCCCGTCCGCCCGGAAACGCGCGATCGCCCCGTCATGGTCCTCCCGGAACCGGCTGATCGCCGCGTCGCTCACGACCACCGGCCTCATCCCGAGCGCCGCGAGGTCGTACGCGCTCTGGCTTACGCACACGTGCGTCTCCATCCCGACCAGCGCCACATCCTGCGCTCGCGCCTCCTTGAGCCTCGCGTAGACCCCTTCGCTCCCGAGCGCGCTGAAGCTCAGTTTCTCGAAGACCGGCGCGTCCCCAAGGGCCTCCCGCACGGCCGGGAGCGTGCTCCCCAGGCCTTTCGGATACTGCTCCGTCGCAAGGACGCCGACCGAGAGGACCTTCGCCGTCTCGATGAGGCGGACCGCATTCCCCACGACCTCTTGCAGTTGCGTCTCGTCCATCGCGGCCGCCAGCCGCTCCTGGATGTCCACCACGAGCAAGGCCGCTCGCTTGGCGGAGACGAGCTTCGGACTTCTCATGAGACCGCCCTTCCCAAACATAGACCCCTTATTTTACCCGATGTCCCGCGCTCTGGCAAACAGCCCGTTGGGGCTCCGACCGGCTCCATCTGGGCCGGCGCAGTGGTCGGGGTGTCGAGGCGGGGTCTCGTGGATGGTCGTCGCGACTGCACGTATCGGTTGCCGAGTCTGCGAAGCGGTGGTATGATGTCCCACATGGATGGAGGGAGAGCTCTCTTGTGCAGCTTCGAGGGGCGATCATAAAGGAAGAGCGGCTTCCCAAATCCGTCGAAGCGTTCGGCCGCGTTAAGTCCGTCCAAGTGCAGGTTCGGGGCGTCTGTTCGGCCTGCACGGGTGCACTGTGAAAGGGACATGACAAGGCATGGTCACTTGGGTCGACTCGTAAGCAGCCGTTTTGCAGACCTGACGTAGTATTGGAGAAGGAAGGAGTATCACATGGCAAAGGACAAGAAGAGACTGACGACGGCGTCGGGGGTGCCGGTGGATAACGACCAGAACACGCTGACCGCCGGGCCGCGCGGGCCGGCCCTGATGCAAGACATTCACCTGATGGAGAAGCTCGCTCACTTCAATCGCGAGCGCATCCCCGAACGGGTTGTACACGCCAAGGGCGCCGGCGCCCATGGCGTCTTCGAGTGCACGGCCGACATGTCGAAGTACACCCGGGCCAAGTTCCTCTCGCAAGTGGGCAAGAAGACGGAGGTGTTCGCGCGGTTTTCGACGGTGGGCGGGGAAAAGGGCTCGGCCGATGCCGCCCGCGACCCTCGAGGTTTCGCGGTGAAGTTCTACACCGAGGAGGGCAACTACGACATGACCGGCAACAACACGCCGGTCTTTTTCATCCGCGACCCCCTGAAGTTTCCGGACTTCATCCATACGCAGAAGCGCAACCCGGCCACGAACGCTCCCGATCCGGACATGTTCTGGGATTTTCTGTCTCTGACGCCCGAGTCGATCCACCAGGTGACGATCCTCTTCTCGGACCGCGGCACGCCCCGGAGCTACCGGCACATGAACGGCTACAGCAGCCATACCTTCAAGTGGTACAACGCGAAGGGCGAGTACTACTGGGTCCAGTACCACTTCAAGACGCTCCAGGGCATACAGAACCTGACGCGGGAGGAGGCCGCCCGGCTGGCGGGCGAGAATCCCGACCATGCGACGAAGGACCTGTACAACGCGATTGCGCGGGGTGAATGCCCCTCCTGGCGCGTGTGCGTGCAGATCATGCCGCCGCAGAAAGCCAAGACCTACCGCTGGAACATCTTCGACATCACGAAGGTCTGGCCCCACAAGGATTACCCCCTCATCGACATCGGCAGGATGACGCTCAACCGCAACCCGGAGAACTACTTCGCCGAGGTGGAGCAGTCCGCGTTTTCTCCGGGCAACTTCGTGCCCGGCATCGGGGCGTCTCCCGACAAGATGCTCCAGGCCCGCGTCATCTCGTATCACGACGCGCATTTGCACCGCCTGGGTCCCAACTATCAGCTTCTGCCGGTGAACGCGCCGAAGGCCTGCCAGGCGGCCAATTACCAGCGGGACGGATCCATGCGTTTTGACGAGAACAGCGGCGGCGGGCCGAACTACTGGCCGAACTCCATGGGCGGTCCGGCGCCCGAGGCGAGCTTCGCGGAGCCGGCTATCGACCTCGAGGGCCAGGTGGCGCGACACCCGCAGGAAATCACGGACGATGACTTCTTCCAGCCGGGCGAGCTATACCGCCGGGTGATGAAGGACGCGGACCGCGAGCACTTGATCGGCAACATCGTGGCGCACTTGGGGAAAGCGCAGAAGCGGATCCAGCTTCGGCAGACGGCTCTCTTCTACAAGGCCGACCCCGACTACGGCCGCCGGGTGGCCCTGGGATTGGGCCTGGATGTGAAGAAGGTCGAGCGCCTCGCCGCGATGTCTCAGGACGAGCGTGTCAAGGCGACATCGGCGTGAAATGTGAACAGAATGCGTGACCCATTGCCGAATGCGGATGGGGCGTTCACTTGCGGCCTGCTTTATTGACATCGGGAGTGACGTCTGAGGAGTTTCGCCCATGAAGGCGAAAAGGAGAAGACCATGGCGGAGTTGAAAGGCAGTAAGACCGAGCAGAATCTGCAGACGGCGTTTGCCGGCGAATCGCAGGCCCGCAACAAGTACACGTACTTCGCCTCAGTGGCAAAGAAGGAAGGCTACGAGCAGATCGCGGCCGTCTTCCAGGAGACCGCCGACCAGGAGAAGGAGCACGCCAAGCTGCACATCAAGCTCCTGGGCGAGATCGGCGACACGACGGCTAACTTGAAGCGAGCGGCCGGGGGGGAGAATCACGAGTGGACCAGTATGTATCCGGGCATGGCGAAGACCGCGCGGGAGGAGGGGTTCGAGGAGATCGCTCGCCTCTTTGACGGACTGGCCAAGATCGAGAAGGAGCACGAGATTCGCTACAAGAAGCTCTTGGCCAACTCTCAGTCGGGGCAGGTCTTCGCCAGGACGCAGAGGCTGAAGTGGCGATGTCGCAATTGCGGCCACGTCCACGAGGACGAGAAGGCGCCCGAGTCGTGTCCGGTCTGCAAGCATCCGCAGGCGTACTTCGAGATCGCCGCCGAGAACTTCTGAGCACGCGCTCTTGCCGCGCTTAGTCAGGACTCGCCTGACGAAGCCATTGCGCAGAAGCTGGCGGGGCACGCATCGATCAACACGACCCTCGAGTACTACACGAGGATCATGCCCCCGGCTCTGAGGCCGGCCCAGTCGCGCCTTCCCGTCGGGAACGTGATACATGCCGTATCAAATTCGTATCACGAGCCTATGCAGTTTCCTCAGGGAGAAACGGCGTGAGCTGGAACTCAAACTCATGCCGAGGTTTACTTGGTGGGCCCGGCAGGACTCGAACCTGCGACCAACGGATTATGAGTCCGCCGCTCTAACCGACTGAGCTACGGGCCCCCGCTTTGCGGTCACCCCATTCTTCGCAGGGCCCGCCTCCCTGTCAAGGCGGGCCTCTCAGAGCCGTCCCCCGCGCGCGATCGCAATAAGCAGTCGCAGCCCGAAAATCCCGGCCACCATGTACCCGATGATCCCCAGGATGGAGATGTCCTCGAACACCGTCGGACGGATCTTCGCGGCCAGGATCATCCCCGAACTGATGATGATCGCCGCCGTGATGATGCTGAACGCCAGCCGGTTCCCAATCCGGTCCAGCTCCCGCACGTGCTCCTCGAGCCCCGTGTGTCGCATCTGCATCTCGAACTCGCCCCTCGCCGCCCGGCGCAGGATCCCCTGGATGCTGCGCGGCGCCGTGAGCGCGAGGTCCTTGATCTGCCTCAGCACCGACCCCGCCGCCCTCGTGGCCCGTTCGGGCGAAAGCCTCCCCACGATGAGCTTGCGCGCGTACGGCCGGATGACTTCCCCGAGATTGATCTCCGGGTCCAGCGACTGCGCCAGTCCCATGGCCGTCGCGAACGCCTTTCCGAGAAGGACGAAGTCGCGCGGAAGCCGGATCTGGTATCGACGGGTCACCGCAAGGACCTCGTTCATCACCTGCTTCGTGTCGATGAGCCGCAGCGGCATCCCGTAATACTTGTCGATGATTCGCTGGAGGTCCGGACGCAGTTCCTCGACGTTCGCCCTGATGGGGATCACCCCGAGGTCCGAGTACACCTCTAGGATCGTCTCGAGGTCCCGTTTCGGCACCGCGACGAGCGTCCGTGCCAGCTGCCCGCGCATGTTCTCATCCACGTGGCCGACCATCCCGAAGTCCACAAGCCCGATGCGTCCCTCATCGTCGACAAGGATGTTCCCCGGATGCGGGTCCGCGTGGAAGAACCCCGACTCGAAGAACTGGTGGAGGAACGCCTCCGCCAGCGTCCGGGCGAGCTCGCGGCGGTCGATCCCGAGTCGGTCCAGCCTCTCGAAGTCGGAGATGTTCTCCCCGGTGATCCGCTGCATCACGAGCACCCGGTTGGCCGTGTACTGCCAGTGTACTCGCGGTGTGAGGATCCGCTCGTTTCCCTCGTACTCCTCGTGGAACCGCGCGGTGTTGCTCGCCTCGTTCACGAAGTCGAGCTCCCTCATGACCGTCCGTTCGAACTCATCCACCACCATCTGCGGCTGCAACGCCCTCCATTCCGCCACGTGCCTCACGATCAGCTCCGCGAGGTCCCGCATGAGGCTCGTGTCCTCGCGCAGCTTCTCGTACACGCCGGGCCGCTTGACCTTGACCACCACCACCTCTCCCCCCCGTAAGGTCGCCGTGTAGACCTGCGCCAGCGACCCGGCCGCGAACGGCTGCTCCGCGATCTCCTCGAACACCTCCCCGATCGGCTTGCCCAGTTCCTGCTCGATGATGTTGAACGCCACGGACGATGCGAACGGCTCCACGCGGTCCTGGAGCTTCCGGAACTCCGTCGTGAACTCGATGGGGATGAGGTCGGGCCGGCTGCTCAGCATCTGTCCCAGCTTCACGAACGTCGGCCCGAGCTCCTGCATGGCGGCCGCCAGCCTCTTCGCCACCGCACTCAGGTCCCCCAGCGATACGAGCTCGTCCTCCTTGCTCCCCCTCAGAAACCAGCGCCAGGGCAGGTACCTTCGGAAACGGCTCATGAGATGCCCGAGGCCGTGCTTGGCGAACACCGTCAAAATGCGTTGCAGCCGCCGGAGGTTCTTCTGCTTCCTGTAAAGGGAGAAAATCGACAAGCTTGGCCCGTCCTTATTCGTTTCCGCGGACGGCGTCCCGCACCGCCGCCGCGCATCGCAGGAGCCGCTCCACCTCGCTGAGCGCGAGCATCGTCTGCCCGTCGCACGGAGCCTTGTCGGGATCGGGATGCACCTCAAGGAAAAGTCCGTCCGCCCCCGCGGCCGCCGCCGCCCGCGCCAACACGCCGACCATTTCCCTCTCGCCGCCCGACCTGTCCCCGAGACCGCCCGGAAGCTGGACGCTGTGCGTTGCGTCGAACACCACCGGGTACCCGAATCGTCGCATGACCGCGATCGAGCGCATGTCGCTCACGAGGTTGTTGTACCCGAAGCAGCTTCCCCGCTCCGTGAGCATGATGCGCTCGTTGCCGGTCGCCCGCACTTTAGCAACCGCCGCCTCCATGTCCCAGGGCGCAAGGAACTGTCCCTTCTTGATATTGACGACCCTGCCCGTCTCACCCGCCGCCACCAGGATGTCGGTCTGCCGACAGAGGAATGCCGGGATCTGAATCACGTCGGCGACCTTCGCCGCGACGGCCGCCTGCCCGGCCTCGTGGATGTCCGTCAGCACCGGGAGCCCCGTCTCCTCGCGGACCTTGGCAAGAAGTCTCAGCCCCTCTTCGATCCCCGGCCCCCGGTACGACTTGACGCTCGTCCGGTTCGCCTTGTCGAAGCTGCTCTTGAAGATGAGGGGCACGCCTGCGCGCTTGGCGATTTCCGCTAACGCACGCGCTAGCTCCAGCACGATTTCCGCGTCCTCCAGGACGCACGGCCCCGCGATGAGGAAGAGCTCTTCCGCCGGGTGGATCTTCTTGCCGCCTACCTCGATCGTCTTCATCGTCATCTCCGCGTTCTCTCCGCTGTTCGTCCTGCGCCTTGTCTCAGCAGCATGTGTTACGTAACGCATTGATGTTCAAGGAGATACATCTCGGCTCGCGCGTCGGGCCCCCGGTCTCTTCCCCGCGCATCGGCGTCCCGGGCGACGCCCCGACGCTTCGCGCCTGCTCGCCGCTAGCTGGCGTCAAGCCTATCTTGCCCCGAGTCCTCGTCAAGCCAAAACTTCCTCTTGAAATGCTGGGCTTGTCCACTAAAATGCTGGTTCGTCAAGATCGGCACCATGTGCCTTCTCCCTGCAGAACGAAGCAGCGCCTGCCATCCGATGCGTTCTGCATCTGCCTGTTCTTGGAGGTCGTCATGGCTGAAGAGCTCGCCGCGGAAGTCCAGCAGATCATCGAAAAGGATCCTCTTGAGATCGAGGATATCCAGCGCCTGCGCGCCTTGGTGGGCGCTAGTGACGAATGCCGTTGTGCGATGCGTTCCGCGGTCGAGAGCTTGAGCGCGCGGACCGGTAAGGCGGCCGAGGCCGCGGTCGCCCCGCTGGCCGCATGCCTCTTCGCCCTCGGACGCGTCGCCGAGGCCCGTCCCCGGTTCGAGGAGATGAAACGCACCAAGGTCGGAAGCTTCTACCTCGCCTGCTGCGCCACGGAGATGGGGGACTACGTCCTTGCCGCCGACCTCTTCGAGAAAGCCCTTCAGGTGAGCCCGACCTTGACGGAAGCCCTCTGGCGCCGCGTTGAGGCGCTCGCGATCGTCGGCCATGCCGACGCGCGCAAGGCTGTCAAGGAACTCCCCAAGGATCGCCAGCGCGCTAGCGACAGACAGTACCTGGAGGCGCTCTGCCTCGAGACGGAGGGAGACCTGGGGGGCGCCATCGAGGCGTATCGCGAGATCCTCAACCGTCATCCCGATCATCGCAAGACCCTCTTCCGGCTCGCCTACGTCCTCGACCTCGTCGGCGAGGATGTCGAGGCGATCGATGCCTATGAGCGCTGCGTCGAAACAAGCGGCCCCTTCGCCAACGCCCTCATCAACCTCGGGGTCCTCTACGAGGACGCCGGCCGTTTCGTCGAGGCCATGCGCTGCTTCAAACAGGTCCTCGTTATCGATCCCAACCATGAGCGGGCGCGCCTCTTCCTCAAAGACGCCTGGGCCTCCCTCGACATGTACTACGACGAGGAGGCCGAGCGGCGCATGGACAAGCGCAACCGTGTCCTGGAGATCCCCATCACTGACTTCGAGCTCTCCGTCCGTAGCCGCAACTGCCTCGAACGGATCAACATCAGAACCCTGGGCGACCTCACCAGGGTCACCGAGCGCGAGCTCCTCGGCTACAAGAACTTCGGGGAGACCTCCCTGAACGAGATCAAGGCCATACTGGCGCAGAAAGGCCTGCAGCTCGGACAGGCGATCGAGGACTCCTCCCAGGGCGCTGAAGCGTTTGACACCGGCCCGACCATCCCCTATGAGCTCCTCGCGAAACCCATCGCGGACCTCGAGTTGAGCGTCCGCGCCCGCCGCTGCATGGAGCACCTCTCCGTCAACACCGTGGAGGAGCTTCTCCGCAAGAGCGAGCGCGAACTCCTGGACTGCAAGAACTTCGGACAGACCTCGATGAACGAGGTGAAGCAGAAGCTCGTCTCCCTGGGCTTGTCGTTGCGCCCCGAGTAGCCCGCCCTTCCCGGGAGTCCCTTCGTGTTTGATTTCGTAACCGGCGTCGTGACCTCGAAGCGTCCCGACGCCGTCGTCATCAACGTTTCGGGCGTCGGCTATTCCTGCTCCGTCTCCCTCAAAACCCTCGATGATCTCCCCGCGGAAGGGGACGTCGCCACCCTCCTCCTGCACCTACACGTGGCCTCCGACGAGCTCTCCCTCTACGGCTTCTCCTCTTCGCTGGAACGGGAGCTCTTCCGCCGGCTCATCTCCGTCTCGGGCGTCGGCCCTCGGCTGGCGATGGCGCTCCTCTCGGGGATCACGCCGCCGGATCTTGTCGAGGCCATCGCCTCGGAAAACGTCGCGCGCCTCTCCTCCATCCGTAGGGTCGGTCCCAAGACCGCGCAGCGCATCGTGGTCGACCTCGGCGATTACGTCAGAAGAAGGATGAAGGCCGATGCGCTGGTCCGCTCCGACACCCTCCCCGCGCGGCAGGAGGAGGCCGTCGCCGCCCTCGTCGCGCTCGGCTATAAGGAAAAGGCTGCTTTCCAGGCCGTCGATAAGGCGATGAAGAAAAACACCGAAGCCTCCGTCGAAGCGCTTGTCAAGGAGGCGTTGCGAGGCTCCTAACCGATCTCTCAGGTGCGTGCTGATGTCGAAGCCCGACCGATCTATTTCCCCCCATCCGGACGCCGACGACGAACTGCTCGATATCCCCCTGCGCCCGCGCTCCTTCGAGGAGTTCGTCGGGCAGGAGACGATCAAGAAGAACCTTAAGACCTACGTCGCCGCCGCCGCCAAGCGCGGCGAGGTGCTGGATCACGTGCTCCTCTCCGGACCCCCGGGCCTTGGAAAGACCACCCTCGCCTACATCATCTCCAACGCGATCGGCGCGTCCATCACCGTCACCTCCGGCCCCGCGCTCGAGAAACCCAAGGACCTCGCCGGCATCCTCACGCGACTTAAGAGAAAGGACGTCTTCTTCATCGACGAGATCCATCGCTTGAGCGCCCCCGTCGAGGAGCACCTCTACAGCGCCATGGAGGACTTCTCCATCGATATCGTCATCGACCAGGGGCCTCACGCGCGCAGCATCCGTCTCGACATCCAGCCCTTCACCCTCATCGGCTCCACGACCCGGGAGGGGCTTCTGGGCGCGCCCTTCCGCTCCCGGTTCGGCGTGCTCGAGAAGCTCGACTATTACCCCTGGGAGGACCTCGCCCGGATCGTCTCCCGTTCCGCGCGCATCCTCTCCTGCGCGATCGAACCGGAGGCCCTCGAGATGATCGCGCGACGCTCCCGGGGCACCCCCCGCGTCGCCAACCGCCTCCTCAAGCGCGTGCGCGACTTCGCCGAGGTCGCCTGCCTCTCGACTATCAACACCGACATCTGCCATCGCACCTTCGAACAACTCGGGGTCGATCACCTCGGCCTCGACAGAACCGACCGTCGCCTCCTCGAGGCGATTATCGCCGCGGGCGGCGCGCCCGTGGGCCTCAAAACCCTCTGCGTCCGCGTGGATGAGAGCGAGGACACCATCGAGGAGGTCTACGAGCCCTACCTCATCCGTCAGGGCTTCGTCGAAAAGACCCCGCGCGGACGGCTGGCCACCCGTCAGGCCTACGAGCACCTGTCCCTGCGTCCCCCCGCCGGCGCCGATCAGACGGGCCTCTTCAAGTGAAGGTACTCCTGCATTCTTGCTGCGCCGTGTGCCTGCCGGGACCGCTCCAGGACCTGCGCCATGAGGGCGCGCTCGTTACGGTCTACTGGTACAATCCCAACGTCCATCCCTTGCTGGAATGGCGCAAACGCCTTAAGGCGCTCAAGCTTCTGCAGCCGAGACTCGGTTTCGACGCCCGCTACGACGAGACATACGATCTCGAGCTGTTCTTCCGGACGGTCCTCGCCGACCTCGACGCCCGCTGCCGCCTGTGCTACCGCCTGCGTCTCGGCGAAGCGGCCCGCGCCGCCCGCGCCCTCGGCACGGACGCCTTCGCCACCACCCTCGCCGCCAGTTCCCATCAGGATCACCAACTCCTGCTGGAGGAAGGCCGTCGCGCTGCCGATGAAGGAAACGTGGAGTTTCTCTACCGCGACTGGCGCGCCCTGCACGAGGCTGGTGCCCAACTCGCCCGCAAGCTTTCCCTCTACCGCCAGCAATACTGCGGATGCATCTGGAGCGAAGAGGAACGCTTCAAGAACACGTCAAAGGAGCTCCCCCGCCCGGGGGGCCGCTGAACGTTTCCTGTTGGAGGTCCTCATGAGCGTTCCCAGATTCGTCCGCGCGTCCTGTGCGCTCCTCGTCCTCGCTGTCGTCGTCGGCTGCGCCGCCCCGCGGCCTCGTCCCTCTCTCGCCCGGCCGATGGTCTCAACGCCGTACCGCGGCATCCCGGTCATGCGCGTCCTCGTCGTTGAGAACGCCTCCCCCTCCGACAACGTCTCCTTCTCCGTCTCGGGCGCCTGCACGGCGTTCCGCTATTCCGACTCCGCGACCATCTCTGATTTCAACGGCATCAGCCCTTGCCGCGTCAGCGTCTCCAAGGGCTCCGTCTATCTCGGCAACATGATGCTTCCGGCCTCGGCCGTTGAGATCGTCCCCCACCCCGGCTCCTACTGCTCCGTAGACGGCGTTCAGTACGACGGAAACATGTCCATCCTTACTACCTCCTCGGGCGGCTTCAACATCGTCAACGCCGTCGATCTCGAAAGCTACGTCAAAGGCGTCATCGTGAGCGAAGTCTCCCAGGATTGGCCCCCGGCCGCCCTCCAGGCCCAGGCCATAGCCGCTCGGACCTACGCCCTGTGGAAAATGGAATCGGGCAACAACCGCGACTACGACCTCGTCTCCACCGTCCGCGACCAGGCCTACTCCGGCCGCTCCCGACGCCAGAGCGTCCCCGACCAGGCCGCCGACGACACCCTGGGCAGCGTCCTCCTCTGGAAGGGGAGGCTCATCCCCGCCTACTATCATTCCTCCTCTGGCGGCTATACGGAGAACGCCTACAACGTCTGGCATACCTTCGATATCCCTCCCTTGGCGGGACGGGAAGTCCCGTACTCCGCAGGCTCCCCGCACAGCTCCTGGAAGAAGGTCCTGACCCCCGCCCAGATCGAGCTCGCCCTCAGGGCGAAGGGGATGAACGTGACGGGCGTCAAGGACGTCATCCCCGATAACTACACCCGCAGCGGCAGACCCACCCACCTGCGCATCGTCCATTCCAAAGGGGAGCTTCGGATCGGGTCCAACGACTTCCGCCTGGCGGTCGGCCCCGGATCGAGCGGCCTCAAGAGCACGAAGTTCCGCGTCCACAAGGAGGGCGCCAACTTCGTCTTCATCGGAAGCGGGTACGGCCACGGCGTCGGGATGGATCAATACGCCGTCCGCAACATGGCCCTCGAGGGGATGAGCGCCCTCGATATCGTGACCTTCTTCTACCCCGAGGTGGAGGTCCTTCGGGCCTATCGGTGAGCCTGAGGCCCGCCCGTGCGCTTCACGATCGCCCACGCTAGTCCGAAGAGTTCCGCGCGTTGCGGACGCATCGACACGCCGCACGGCTCCTTCGCCACTCCGGCGTTCATGCCCATCGCCACCCATGCCGCCGTCAAGACCCTCTCGGCCGAGGAGCTTCGCTCCCTCGGCGCACGCATCCTGCTCGCCAACGCCTACCACCTGCATCTGCGTCCCGGCGAGGAGCTCATTCGCTCGCTTGGCGGGCTGCACGCCTTCATGGGCTGGTCCGGCCCCATCCTGACCGACTCCGGGGGATTCCAAGTCTTCTCCCTCGCGCCTCTGCGCTGCGTCCGTGATGAGGGCGTCGAGTTCCAAAGCCACATCGACGGCTCCACCGTATTCCTGTCCCCCTCGGACGCCGTGCGGATCCAGCTCGCTCTCGGCTCGGATATCCTCATGTGCCTCGACGAGTGCGTCCCCTGGCCTGTCGAGCGCGACCGGGCGCTCGCCGCCGTCGATAGGACAATCCGCTGGGCGCGCCTGCAGCGTCCCCTCGCTCCGGAGGACGGCCGCGCCCTCTTCGCCATCGTGCAGGGCGGAACCTTCCCGGACCTGCGCGAGCGCTCCGCCCGCGATCTCGTCGAGCTCGATTTCCTCGGCTACGCGATAGGGGGGCTCTCCGTCGGGGAAGGCCGGTCCCTCATGCTCCGGACGCTGGCCCTTGCGGCGCCGCTCCTCCCCGCCGATCGCCCCAGGTACCTCATGGGTGTCGGCGCGCCCCAAGACCTTCTTGCTTCCATCCGCTGTGGCGTGGACCTCTTCGACTGCGTCCTCCCCACCCGCAACGGCCGCAACGGCTGCGCCTTCACCTGGGAGGGCAAGGTCCGCATCCGGAACGCGCGCCACGCCAAGGATCCCGCCCCCCTGGATCCTTCCTGTGAATGCTTCACCTGCCGGACCTGCTCCCGCGCGTACCTGCGACACCTCTTCCTGTCGCGGGAAATGCTGGGTCTGCGGCTTTTGTCCTTGCATAATCTCTTCTTTTTCCAGAAACTGATGCGCGTCGTGAACCGATGGATACATACGGACTGCTTCGAGGCGAACGCCCAAGCCGTGATCGACCGCTGGGATCGTCTTGAAAGCTCTGCTGAGGAGGACGCGAAACCTTGATCGACCTCGTTGGAACGGGCCTCGTGATCGCCCAGGATGCGCCTCCTCCGGCCGCCCCGGGCTGGCTCATGCTCTGGTACATTGCGCCCCTCATCCTCATCTTCTGGTTCCTTATCCTTCGGCCCCAGAAAAAGGAGAAGGAGCGCCGCAAACGCATGCTCGACGAACTTAAAAAGAACGACCGTGTGATCACCATCGGAGGCGTCCACGGAACGGTCAAGAAGGTGGAAGACAACGACGTGATCCTCGCCGTCGACGACGACACCCGCGATAAGGTTCGCATCCGCATCTCCAAGAGCGCCGTCCACGACCTCGAAGGCCCCCAGTCCCGAACCGACGAGCCCTCCTCTCCCCCGGAGCCCGCAAGCTGATGCCCCGGATCCCGCGCGCAAGATCATCTGTCCTCGGGCTCGGCGCGGCTCTCGCGGCCCTTATCCTTCTCTGGATCTGCGCGAGCGTCGATCTCGTCCCGCCGCCGACGGCTGGGCTTCCTCGTCCTTCCCTTGCCGCCGGCAGCGCCGCCGAGAGCGTCAGACCCTTGTCCGCTCCCGAAGCTGATTCCCTTTCCTCCCGCTGCGTTCTGGCCTCCCCGGGCCGCCGGCCCTTCCCCTCGCCGGGTGCCATGCCTGGCGTCCTCGTCTTCTTCGCGGCTGGTCCCGCTGTCCCCCTGATCGTTACCGACTCCCTCGCGTGTCCTTCCCTCAGGGTGTCCGCCGGCGGGAATCGCGGCGACCCCGCCTGACCGTCCTGCTCCGACTGCCCCTTGTCCCGGCGTCTCTTCTCTCCAGATGCAAGGAACGATCATGTTCAGGCACTCTATGACAAGAATCCTGATTACGGTGGTCGCGGTCGCCTTGGCGACCGTCGCCTGGCTCGTCTATGGCATCCCCAAGGGCACCGATCTCCTGGGCGGAGTCGAGCTTCGCTTCAAGATCAAGACCCAGGAGGCCCCGACCTCCACCACCCAGCCCGCCGGTGAAGTCGCCGGTCACGGCTTCGATACCGCCGAGGTCATCAACATCCTCCGCCAGCGCGCCGATCCCACCGGGACCCGCAACGTCGAAATCCAGCAGATCGGCGCGAACCGCATGCGCGTCGAGATCCCCGGGGTCGAGGACGAGGAGCTCCGCAACATCATCGAGCGCCTGACTACCATCGGACGCTTGGAGTTCAAGCTCGACGAGGATGACCCCGACCTGCGCCGTCGCGCCGAACAGGGCGACGTCCCCCCAGGGTACCTCAAGCTCGAACGCTTCGAGGCGGATCCCCATGATCCCTCCCAGAAGCGCCTCACCGAATGGGTCCTCGTCAAGAAGGAGGACCCCCTTGTTCTCACCGGCGACGGCCTCAAAAACGTCTTCCGGGACACCGACGAGTTCGGCCGGCCGGCCGTCGGCTTCAGTTGGAAACCCAAGTCAGCGATCGAGTTCTCCGAGCTCACCGGCCGACACGTGCGCCGCCGGCTCGCCATCATCCTCGACGGCCAGCTCCACAGCGCCCCCGTGATACGCTCGCGCATCTCCGACCGCGGCGTCATCACTGGCGGCGACGCCGGATTCTCCCAGTCCGAGCGCGACAACCTCCTCTACGTCCTCCAGTCCGGCAGCCTCCCCGTCTCCCTCGATCTCGAGGGGAAATCCTACGTCGGCGCCTCGCTCGGGGAGGATTCCATCCGGCGGGGCCTCGCCGCCACCATCATCTCCGTGGTCCTCGTGATGGTCTTCATGGCTGTCTACTACCTCCTCTCAGGTCTCATCGCCAACTTCGTGCTCATGCTGAACCTCGTGCTCATCTGCGGCGCCCTCTCCCTCTTCCGCGCCACCCTCACCCTCCCCGGGATCGCCGGGCTTGCCCTTACCCTTGGCATGGCCGTCGATGCGAACGTGCTGATCTTCGAGCGCATCCGCGAGGAGAAGGATCGCGGCCGGGCTCTCTCCCTCGCCATCAAGAATGGCTTCGACCGCGCCTGGTCCGCCATCCTCGACTCCAACCTCACGACCATCATCACCGCGGTGATCCTCTACGTCGTCGGGACCGCCGCCGTCCGCGGCTTCGCCGTCACCCTTGCGATCGGCCTCGTCCTGTCGATGTTCACCGCCGTCTATGTCGCCCGGGGCATCTTCCAGGTCCTCCTCGACGGCAGGATCGCCCGCGAGCTCCGGATGAACCGCCTCTTCCATCGCACGCAGATCGACTTCGTCTCGAAGATGCTGCCGGCCATGATCGTCTCGGGCGTCCTCATCGTCGCCGGGATCGTCCTGTTCTTGCGACGCGGCACGAATAACCTCTACGACACCGATTTCGTCGGCGGCTATTCCGTGCAGTTGGCGCTCAAACGGGAGTTGCCCATCGCTGAGGTCCGTAAGCGCCTCGCCGAAGGCGGGCTCCCGGGCGTCCAGGTCAGCACTCGCCAGGGGGATGCCAACGCCCTCGGGCGCGCCTCGTCCACGGAGTTCGGCCTGCGCGCCTCCCCCCAAGTCGTGGAAGAGTGCCGGACCGCCAACGCCTCCGGCAGCGAGGCCTTCGAAGAGATCGTCCGCCGGCTCTTCGAGGACGACATCGACGTCCAGGAGGTCAAGGTGGCCGACATCCAGCTCGAGAAGCTTCCCGAGCCCGGACCCAACGCCACCGACCCCTACCTCGGCTTCTACCGGATCGCCATCTCCTTCGACAAGGACCTCAGGCGCGATTTCTTCGTCCGGGGCCTGACGAAGGCCGGCTTCGACGGCATCTACGACTTCGATGAGCTCCCCTCCGAAGCCTCCAAGACCCTCGCAACGTCTTATACCATCAAGTTGCGGGAGAGAGATGTCGATAAGATCAAGAGACAGTTCGAGAACGCCTTCTCTGCGCCGATCTATTTCAAGCACGTCGAATACGTCGGCGCCGTCGTCGCCGAGGAAATGAAAACAAAGGCGCTCTGGGCCGTCTTCTGGTCTTGGCTCGCCATTATCGTCTACGTCTCGATCCGGTTCCGTCGATTAAGTTACGGCTTGGCTTCGGTGGCTGCGCTGGTGCACGACGTCCTCATCTCCATGGCTGCGATCGCCTTCTTCAACTGGATCACCCTGGAGCATCCGGCCCTTGATTTCCTCAAGGTCGGCGAGCTCCGCATCGACCTCACCGTCGTCGCGGCGGTCCTCACCATCGTCGGCTATTCGATCAACGACACGATCGTCATCTTCGACCGCATCCGCGAAAACCTCGCGGGCAAACCCCGCCTCACTCCCACCATCGTCAACGACGCCGTCAATCAGACCCTCGCGAGAACCTTCCTGACCTCGCTTACGGTGCTGCTGGCCCTCTTGGCGCTCTACCTCCTGGGCGGCCAGCGCATCCACAGCTTCTCCATCGTCATGCTCGTCGGGGTGGTCTCCGGAACGTACTCCACCATCTTCATCGCGGCCCCGCTCCTCCTGTCACCCAAGGAGTGGCTGTGGAAAAAGAACGCGCAGGAGAAGCCGTGACGTGCGCACGGCTCGCAAACTATTGAAAGGGAAGGAGAAATGGCTGTGGGCAAGGACGTCAAGATCTCTCTAGCGGTCGGCATCCTCGTTGCGCTCTTCGTGTGCGTCTTCTGGCTCGTGCGCGTGAATCCGCTCAAGGGCCTCAAGACCGGCGCGCCCGCCCGCGAGGCCCCCTCCTCCGAGGAAACGGCCACGGCCCGCTCCACCCCCGCCCCGTCTTCCTCCCAGGTCCCTTCCCCTTCCGCCGCCGCGTCCCCCTCGCCCTCCGTCGCCGCGCCCGGCCCCGTCTACGTCCCTGAGCGCCCGCGCGAGATGGTTCGGCCTCCCCAGCCGCCCGCCCCCGCCCCCTCTGAGCGGGCGGTCGTGCGCGTCGGTTCGCCCGAGCGCCCCTCTCCCCAGGACGCCCTCCCGCTGCCGGGTCGCTCCCGCGGCACCGTCGATGTCGTCTCCACTTCGTCGTCGGCGGATGTCCCGATCCCCGTCGTCGATGGCTCCCGGCGCACCCCCGTCGTTGCCTCCGCTGCCACGACCCCGACCACCTACACCGTCGTCCAGGGTGACTCCCTCATGGTGATCTCGCAGAAGGTCTACGGGACCGCGAGGCACTGGAAGCAGATCCAGGCCGCCAACGCCGACCTTTTCCCAGGCGACAGCACTGCGCTCAGGATCGGCTGGAAGCTCAAGATCCCTTCGATCGCGTCCGCCTCGCCTGCGGCTTCCTCCGGTGCCTCTGCGCCCGCCTCCGCCGCTTCCGCCGTCCGGAGGGTGCATGTCGTCCAATCCAGCGAAACCCTTGCGGCGATCGCGCGGCGGTATTACAGTGACGGCAGCAAGTGGCGCACGATCTGGGACGCCAACAAGAACAAGATCCCAAACCCGGACGTGATCTCCGTGGGCTTGGAGTTGACCATCCCCGAAGGAACCTGAGAATCCTCTTCCCTGAGACCGCTTTCCACCTCCGCCGAAGTGTGCGATGAGACAGAGAGACGTCAGAACATTCCTCATGTTCACAGTTCTGGTCTTTCTCGCCCTCGTCGCCCTTTGGGCTGCGAGTTTCTCCCTGCGCCGATCCGATCCCGCGTCCGCCGGACCCGGTGACGCAAACCTGCGTCTCCCCCTCGCCCCTTTCATCACCGTCGAGAGGTCCTCTCTGAATCGCCCCTCCGATCCGCCCCAAGACCCCGTCGCTGAGCCCACCGCCCAACCCTCCGCCCCCGAGCCGCAGTGGTATGTCATTCAGCCGGGCGATACGCTTGAAACCCTCTCCATTCGCTTCTATCGCACCCGTGCGCAATGGGGGCGCATCCATCGCGCCAATCTCCGTGCCGTTCCAAACCCCCATCGCCTGTGGCCGGGCCGGAAGATCCTGATCCCGCCGCTCCAGGGCCCCATCGTCAGCGCCGACGAATACGCGCGCAGGGAATCCTCCGCTCCCGCCCCGCTCCCGTCCTCCTCCGGCGACGCTAAGTCGCCCGAATACGTCGTCCAGCCAGGCGATACCCTCTACGACATCGCCAAGCGGCTCTATGGCTCCTCCTCCGAATGGCGCCGGATCTACAAACTCAACGCCGGCGTGATCGACGATCCCGATCGGCTCGAACCCGGCACCCGTCTCTACGTCCCCTGATCTCCCCGCATGTCCTGCTCGAGGCCCTTACATCCCTCGGCTCACCGCTGAAAGCCTGCACAATAAAAGAATTTTCTCGGCCTGACCCCGATATGTAGGGCCTTCTTGCTTACATTGTCCAACCTGTAGTCTTTTTTTCTCCTCCCTCTTGACATCGCGGCAGGAAGGGGTATCTTAGATCGTAGCAGCATCTCTCCCAGGTGCCGCGCCTAGCCCTCGTAGGGCGTTGGCGCGGTAAAGTCCATCCATCAGGGTTCGGCGGGCGATCTCATGAGCGGAAGCGCTCCGTCTGTTGAGCAGCGGGCGCGGGCTCTTCCGGCACCTGGGAGACGAGATGTCTGCTACCAAGCCCCTGCGAGGCATGACGCTAACCGGCGTCGTTGTGTCCCTCACCATCACTTCCGCCCTCATGGCCATGGTCCTTGCGGCGCTTTCCGGCGTCCGCGATAAGGCGAATGAGGCGGCCTGCCTCAACAATCTCCGCCAGATCGCCACCGCTCTCGAGGCCTATCATCAGGCCTACGACGCTTATCCTCCCGACTATCCACAGGGCCTCTGGACCATGGACCTCCTGCCGTTTCTCTCTTCGCCGCAGGTCCTCCACTGCCCCGCTGACAAGATCCCCGGACGCAACTCCTATGAGCCCTTCTATGTCCTGCGCCGCGAGGATGACCAGCTCAAGTTCGTACTCGGCTGCCCCCGTCATGAGAAGAGCGGCCTTTCGAGCATCCTGTTTGCGGACCGCTCGATGGGTCAGCTCAAGGTCGAGCCGGTCCTCTGGCAGGCCCAGGGCTCCCCGAAGAAGGTCGATCTTCCCCTTGGCGAAGGCGTGAAGGGCGGCAAGCTCTTCTTTGCGGACGGGAGCGAAGTCACCGCGTCCAACGCCCTCGGCATCATGGCGCTCCAATCCTTCCGCCTGTCGGACGGCCGCCTCTATTCCGTCGTCCGCGTCCTCGATGGCGAAACGGGCCCCGTCCAGGTCAAGGTCCACAAGGGCTCCCTCTTCGACGTCGTGACCCCGGGCGTCGTCGCCGGCGCCGAAGGGACGCGCTTCAGCGTCGCCAGCGGCCTCGTCGCCACCGAGCCCGCCTCCTTTGTCTCCTGTACGGAAGGCCGGATCTATGTCGCCACCGCCGACCAGAAGCTCCGCCATCTCGTCGCGGGGAACTCCGGAATGATGCGCACCGGCCTCACCCGCTACCTGATCCATTCCCACTGGCACGCCCACCGCCTCCGTCCGTCGGACCCCACCTGCGATGAGTTCATCTGGCACTGCCATCCCCATGCCGTCAAGGACCACCATCCGCCATACGTTGACTACGGCCCGCACCAAGTCACCGACGAGTGGCGCTACCTCGGTGGCTTCCCGGCCTATTGACGCTCGCCTCATCCGGGTCCCCTCCCATTTCCCCACGTGGGTTGGGGACCCTCCCTTTCCCTACTTCTCCTGTTCACCTGCTCACCTGCTCGAAGGACGCTAGGAGACTTCTCGCCCCACCCGGGCCTTCACCAGTTCTCCTGTTCACCGGCTTCTCCATCTCCCCGCATGGGAGGGTGCCCTCGGAGGGACCCGCTCCGTCGGGTCCGCCTTCTCCAGAGCCTTAAAAAGACCCCCAAGAAATACCTTGACAGGTAGATATGTTGGGGTACATTTGGACCGGTCCAATTCAATCGAATCTCCTTCGGATGGTGGCGCTCGACCTCGTGAACATCCGTCAAGTCGCAAAGATCGCCGGCGTCTCCAAGAGCACAGTATCAGGCGTCCTCTCGGGCCGCCCGGGCTTCGCCGCCGCCACCCGCGAGCGAATCACGGAGATTGCTGGATCCCTCGGGTACCAGGTCCATGGAGCGGCGGCTGCCCTTGCCTCGGGACGATCGAGACTTCTCGGAATCGTCCCGGCGGGTACGACCCCCTTTCGCCTCACCGTCTGGGACCAGGCTACCTTGGAGGGCTTCGTCCAGACAGCCGCCGAGAACGCTATGCAAACCGTCCTCTTGACGGAGATCACTGCAACAGGCGTCCCCCGGCTTGCTGCCCGTCGCCAGGTGGACGGTGCCGCCTTCATGATCCAACCTCATCCCGGCGTGCTCGAGCAGTTGCTGAAGCAGTCCGTCCCCTGTGTTGCGATCAACTTGGACACAAGCGCGCTCCCGCCGACCGATGTCGTGCGGCCTGACGATGCGTCCGGCGTCGAGCAGGCGGTTCGCCACCTTGCTTCTCTCGGCCACCGCCGGATTGCGTATATCAACTCCTACGCGCCCAGGATCGATTTCCACAGGCCCAGCTTGGAGACGCGCCTTGCGGCATACGTGGGCTGCATGTCCGCGCTGCGCCTCGATGCTTCGCCGGGTTATGACGTCTGTTGTGCTGTCGACGAGCGCGTCGCGGGTCTCCTGGCTGTCGAAGAGCCACCCACAGCCCTGCTGTGCTATAGCGACGATACCGCAAGACGCGCGATCGGCGCCCTTGCGGACCGCGGCCTTCGCGTTCCCCAGGACGTGAGCGTCGTCGGTATCGACGATCTTGAAACCCCGCCGGGCTACCCCCTGTCGGATTTGACCTCCGTCTACGTCCCCTTTGAGGAAATGGGCGCTCGAGCTGCGAAGCTCCTCTGCGAGCGTCTCAATGACCCTCTCCGCCCCGTGCAGCATGTGGTCCTTCCCGAGCATCTCGTGGTCCGCCAGACCACCGCCGCCCCCCGGACTGCTGGCGTCGAGACCAAGTTCCGGGCAGAGGGTGCGCACCAGGCCTGACCAGCAAAGAAAGGAGGAAAATTGGCATGGCTTGCAGTCCTACGTTCAAACAGTTCGCGTGCAAAGATCGGATCGACCAGGCACAAGTTAGGAGGATCCCGACAATGAAGAAAAACGCGTTCACTTTGATCGAGCTTCTGGTGGTGATGGTGATCATCGCGCTCTTGGTTGGGCTGCTTCTGCCGGCGCTCGGCCGCGCGAGAGAAGAGGCCCGAAAGACCCAGTGCCGCTCGAACTTGAGGCAGATCGGCCTCGCCATGACCATGTACTGCAACGACAACAAGGGATGGACGCCCGCGGCGTACGGAAACGCGGGAACCGATGTTGCTTCGCCTTGGACGCCCCCTTCGTTCTGCTACGAGTCTCAGACCCAAACGGACAACCGTTACGCCAGCACCCGTCGCATCGGCAGCCGCGAACGATACGCCGGTCAATGGTATCTCACTTTCGTGACACGACGAACCCTCATGGACCCCTACCCGGCTGGCTGGGCCGGTAACGCGCCTGCGCAACTCTGGTACAGCCAGGCGGCTGGCAAATCCGGCGGCAAAGCCGCCATCGCCACGGGCCTCGGACTGCTCCTGTCGGGAGGGTACCTGACCCAGAAGGGCGGCAGCGTCCTCGACTGCCCTTCCCGCACTGTGCCCGATGGCGACTATCCAAGCCTTCTGGGAACTGCTGCCGACCAGCCGTCCGCCCGCAATAGCCGCCTCAAGAAGTGGATCAGCTTGGATCCGGCCTCCCCCTTCCTCACCACGGGCGGAAAAAGCCTCTGGAGCACTACGGGCGAGATGGGAGCTTGGGACTACGCCTATTATTCCCCGTATACCACCTCGCAGTACTGGGAGCACCATTACGGTCCCTATGGAGCGACAGAGGGCGTGCGTACCTACCCGGTAGGTGGGTGCTCTAATGTATCTAGCGGCGGGGCTCAGCCGTTCCACACCCAGGGCGGCCTCTGCACAATGATCGGGTCCTACACCGTGCGCTTGAACGACGCAACCTGGAGCTGGAACTCCTACAAGATCGATGAAATCCAGGGCCAGGCAGTGGCTTCCGACGCCATCTGGGGATTCTGGGGAAGGTTCATTATCCCCACCGGTGCCAGCTATTGCTCAACCCCGTGGGGCTCGTCTGGCTACGGATCCTGCACGTACAGCAGCATGTCCTACCAAAGCCCGATGCACTGGATCTCCAACCACGAGCAGTCCTATAACGTCCTCTTCACCGACGGCTCCGTGAAAACCTTCTCCGACGGCGCCATGCTCTTCTACAAGGCCTGCGTCGTCGAAAGAACGACTTCGCAGCCCAACGGATGCGGCGGGGCTCCGGAAAGCAACGGCTTCATCGCGGGATTGATGCAACGGTACTTCGACCCACTGTACGCGCAAGACTGAAAACGCAGGAGCGAACGCGGCCCCGCAGGTGCGGGGCCGCGTTCCTCTCCCCATGGGAACCTTCTGCCCAGCTCCCCTTCGCCTAACGGAGGAACCATCACCGTGAGACGCGGACTTGCGCTGTTGCTCGCCTTCGCCGTCGCCGCCTGTGGTATTGCTCAATCCGCCCTGTCCGCCGTCGATACGCGTTACGACGTCGACGAGATCATGATTCCCTACGTGTGGCAATATCACCTCGGCGACTTCGCTGAAGCACCGGACCCCGACCTCTTTGACGCAGACTGGCCCACGTGGCTCGCCCCCTGGAAGTTCATCCACGAAGACACGCCCAGCACGCCGCCCGGATACGAAGGCGTCATATGGTACCGCATGCGCTTCCTCGCGCCCGAAAAGGACCTGGGCACGGGATTGGTCTGCGAGCTGGGAACAGTCCTCGGGAAACCCGAGCTTTACATCAACGGATCGAGCCTTCCGTTAGAGGAGCGCCGGGGGGCCCTGAGCGCCCCCGTCCCGCTCGATTTGCTCCGGCGGGACCGCTCGAACGTTCTCGCTCTGCGCATCGCAGGTGACAATCCCGGCGACGGCCGTGTCGTCGGCCCCCTCCACCTCACCTGGCAGAACCTCGCCCTGAGGCTCAAGGACCGCGTGCGCGTAGTTCCCCTTCCCGCGGACCCTAAGACCGGTGAGGCCGGCGCGCGCGTCGAGTTCCGTCGCGCTGAAGGAACCGACGACCAGTGGACCTTCAAGATCGAGATCGTTGACTACTTCGGACGAACCGTCTGCACCGGCAATGCCACCCGCCCGTCAGGCAAGACCGCTTGGAGTCAGGATCTCCCGTTCCCAGTCCGCTCGACCAACCCGTATCGCGTGCTCCTCACGGACGAAGGCACCGGCGAGACGGTCATCCGATACGTCCGTTGCGACAAGAGAACCGGCGACCGACAGAAAATCCTCCTGAGCGGTCCCGAGTGGAAGATGCTCGCGGTGAAGGAAGAAGCGTTCGGCGACCCCCCCGGCGATGATGCAGCTTGGGAATCCTGGAATGTTCCCCCCATCGGCGACCAGTATTCCGCCTGGGGTTATGAGAACGAGGGTGCCTTCTATGACACCCCCATGCTCCTCGCCTGCCAGCCCTTCATGAAGGAGAACTGTCACCGGGCGTGGTTCATGCGAAAGTTCGCCCTGCCTGAGAACCTGGCCGGCAAGCAGATCCTGATCGACATCGGCGGGAGCTGGGGAACCACCCGCGTCTACGTCAACGGCGAGCTCATCAAGGAGAGCGTGGACAGTTTCACGCCGATCGTCTGTGACACCACCAAAGTCGCCCGCCCGGGTCAGGAGAACACGATCCTGCTCGCGGTGGCGGATCTCACCTCTCTCTTGAACCCTGAGAAGATCGCCACGATCCGCAGTTCGAGCGGCGTCTATCGAAGGCGCCCCCTCAAGGCGTTCGTCGGCGTCGTAGGCGGATGGGGGACCATGAGCCATGCCCCGGGCTATCAGTTCGGCGGCCCGTGGCAGGACGTGACCATCCTTGCGCGGCCCTTGCTTCGCGTAGATGACGTTTTCATCGTTTCCAAGATTCGGGAAAACCGCCTGTCGGCTCAGGTCACCGTGGCGAATGACTCGCCTGATTCCGCGGCGGTCACGCTGGACGGCTCCGTCTGGGACGCCAATCGCGAGCTGTGCTCCTTGGGCAAGAAAGAACTTGCTCTTCGCGCCGGCGAAACGCAGGAAATCCTCCTGGAAGGTCCCGTGGACCTGTCGCCATGGTCTGCGGATTCCCCCACGCTCTATCGATTCGCCCTCCGCGTCACCGACCCGCAGGGAAAGGTGCTTGATTCCTGCGATACGCGCTTCGGCTATCGGGAAATCCGCACAGATGGCACTCACTTCAAGCTGAACGAGGAGATCTACAACGTCAGGCGCATGTCGGGCTCTACGCTCAAGCTCTGCGACACCCCTCACGGCCTTGCCCATTACATGGGCTACGTCAAGAACGCCGGCCGCAACCTCTGGCGCGTGCAACACGGCCAGACGGAATTCCTCTCCCCCTATTGGCTCGACGTCGCGGACGAGACAGGGATGCCCCTCCAGGTCGAGTTGGCGTGGCTGTACCGGTATCAGGACATTGATTCGCCGATCTTCTGGAAAAACATGCGTGCCCACGCGGCCGCCACGGCGCAGCTCTACCGCAACCGTCCGTCGGTCTTCATGTACAGTCTCGGCAACGAATTGCAGCACT
>JAZDKG010000033.1:0-6997 GCA_043803205.1 Planctomycetota bacterium | reverse complement strand
CTCGTGAGGCTTTCTAAGGTCAAGGTTCTCGACCCCGCCTGTGGCTCCGGAAACTTCCTCTACGTCACCCTCCAGAAACTCAAAGACCTCGAAAAGGAGGTCATAACCTACGCAGGCGACCGCATAGGACGAAGCTACCTCCCCCTCGTCGCCCCCTGGCAGCTATACGGAATCGAGATCAGCCCCTACGCCTTCGAGCTCGCCCAGATGACCCTCTGGATCGGCTACCTCCAGTGGACCCGCGCCAACGGCTTCCCCATCGAACAGGACCCCATCCTCAAACCCGGCAAAAACTTTCACCTCCGCGACGCCATCCTCGATACCTCCGACCCCGACCATCCCAAAGAACCCGACTGGCCCTCCGTCGACTTCATCGTCGGAAATCCCCCCTTCCTGGGCGCGCGGCTCATGTGGGCTGAGCTTGGAAGGACCTACGCTGAAAACGTCGCCAAGCTCTATCAGCAGGACCTAGGTGGCAAGCCTGATCTGTGTTGCTACTGGTTTGAGAAAGCACGCCGACAAATTCAGGCAGGCAGGTGCAAACGTGCAGGTCTCCTAGCAACCCAAGGCATTCGGGGAGGCACCAACCGCAAAGTCCTCCAACGCATCAAACAGACCGGCGATATCTTCTTCGCCGAATCCGACCGCCCTTGGATCTTGGACGGTGCCAATGTCCACGTCTCCATGGTCGGCTTCGATGACCGTGCGGAATCACAGAGACATCTAGACGGAAAGCCAGTGGCCGCAATAAACGCGAACCTGACAAGCCTAACGGACACGACCCAGGCAATTCCCCTTTCCTCCAACCTTGATACAGCCTTTCAAGGCGGGATAAAACGCGGTCCTTTTGACATTGACCACACCCAGGCCACCACTATGTTGCGTTCCGCAGGTAACCCCCATGGCCTCCCCAACAGCGACGTGATCTTCCCTTACTTGAATGGAGCTGACATTACCCGGCGCCCGACATGGACCTGGATAATCGACTTCGGAGACGCAGCCCCCCAAGCAAGCGCGTCGAAGTTCGTCGAACCATTTGAATACGTAAGACAGAATGTCAAACCCGCGCGGCAGCATGCAGAGCAGGAACAGGCGAAACTGGAATGGTGGCTCCACTGGCGAACAAGGCCGGAAATGAATCGCGCTCTGCGAGCCTTGGGTCGCTTCATCGCAACGCCGCGAGTATCAAAGCACCGCTTGTTCGTATGGCAGCAAAGCCCTACCTATCCTGACTCAGCAATTATCGTCTTCGCCCGCTCCGACGACTACTTCTTCGGCGTCCTCCATTCCCGCATTCACGAGGTCTGGGCGCGCGCCCAGGGGACGCAACTGCGCGAGCGCGAGAGCGGCTTCCGCTACACCCCCACCACCTGTTTCGAGACTTTCCCTTTTCCCGAGCCCACCGAAGCCCAGCGTGACGCGATAGCCTCGGCCGCCAAAGAGCTCAACGACCTCCGCCAGAACTGGCTCAACCCTCCCGAATGGACCACCACCGAAATCCTCGAATTCCCCGGTTCAGTCAACGGGCCTTGGGCCCGCTACATCGTCAGCTCTTCGAAGCCCGCCCCGGGCGAAGTAGACCATGACCCCGACTCTCGCGGCATCGGCGCCGTCCGCTATCCCGCTAGGTCTTCGAAGCCCGCCCCGGGCGAAGTAGACCCGCACTCCACCACTGCCATCGGCATCGTCCGCTATCCTCGTCTCATCCCCCGCGATCCCGATTGCGCTAGCAAACTCAAACCCCGCACTCTCACCAACCTTTACAACCAGCGCCCCACCTGGCTCTCCCTCGCCCACGCCAAACTCGACTCCGCCGTCTTTGCCGCCTACTCCTGGCCCCCCGACCTCACCGACGATCAACTCCTCTCAAACGTCCTCTCCCTCAACTTGGCGCGGGAGCAAAAGGAGCCACAGCCCTCGATCCATGCAAGACGAAACTTGGGCCCCAGCAACCTTCTCGGACCCGCCCGCCAAGGAGATCACCAGTGAGACTGACCGCGAGAGATATTCCATGCGAGAACGCTTCGACCGTCCTGAACAGCCAGCGATTCCCTCTCCGCTGGCCTACCTTGTAGCGGCAAGGCTGGCTACAGCCTGACGAACTTGATGCGCGGTGGCAACATGAGCTATGACAAGCGAAGACTAGCTGAACACTTGAAAAGTATTGCAGGGCACATACTCCACAAAGTGCCAGATCCCGCCTCCGTGCACAGCATGCATCTCCTCGGGGGCGGTGGTGTAACCATTACGATGACATCTAGGGCACACGGCCCCGTCGTAATGAAGACCCCGGACGATGGCACGCCCACTCTCGCGATTGTCGATGAAGGCTGCTATGCAAGAGAGGAGTTCCTTGTTGAATGTCTGAAAGACGAGGAACTTGCGACGCTCGTTGGCAGCAAAGCGATTTCTGAACAACTGGACGCCATGTTGAAAGCGCGGCGCGGCGCGATAGCACCCAACGATGATACGGACCAGATTCTGCGCGAGGAACTTCTGAAACCACTGCGAGACGCAATCACAGACTGGACCGTTTACGTGCCCTTGGCCAACCTGCATGTGAAGAGCGAGATAAGCATCGGCAATGTCGCCTTCGTCCCACGCAACAGAGGACTTCTCCAAAACGTGGCATTGGCGATGCGGCACGAGTTCTCACCGAGTCAGACTCCACAGGAACAGGACTCGGGACGGGTCAGCATCTTGGACATCGTAGCTGACGCCGCAAAGTGCTCTGCATGGGCAATGGTGTCTCTGCGTTCGCACCCCAAGAATCTTGACGTTGTGGCCAAGGCGGCGGTCGACACCGCCGTCAACCTGCTCCGCGCCTTCACGTACACCCTCTACCGCAGAGACCAGCGGCGGATATTCGGCCTCGCGGCTGAGGTGCACCAAGGCAGGGCAGTATTGCTTGCTCGCAGTACCGGAGCAGACCTTCACTTTCCTTCTCACCGGACAGGCTATCTCATGCCTTTCGAACTAGGCACGGATGAATTGGCCCATCTGAGAGCGAACTGTGCCTTTGATACGTTGTGCGCCTTGGCAGCGAAATCACCAAAGGAAAGGAACACTCTTGAATCCGCAGTCCTCGTTGCTGCTCACTGGGTAGGCCGTTCCGTCGCTGCCTCGACCCCAGAGGACGCTTTCACATGGCTCACCATCGCAATCGAGCGCCTTGTCATATGCGACGGCGAGAAGGCGACCACCGACCAGTACGCAGACCGCTTGACATTCCTACTTTCTGACATCAAGGAGCAGCGTCAATCTATACAGCGTGTCGCCAAGCGCCTCTACGATTTGAGATCGAAGATCGTACACTCCGGGTATTTGGGGGTCACCAAGACAGAACTCGCACAGCTGGAGCAGCTAGCGGTTGATGCCCTGATCAACTCCCTGCAACTCGCATCCAGTCTAGCGTCTCAAGATGCGCTTCGGAATCTCCTGAATGAGAGGAAGCTGGACTGAACTGGCAGTTCCGCGGCTAGTTCCGGGGAAATCATATTTAACTCGCCCCCCAGCGCGCCCCCAATCACCCACCCGCGCGCTCGCGAAGTCCGACGAGAACATCCCTCTCCTTGCGGCGGCGCCCACTCCCCCCTCATCTCTCCTTCATAGTCCCGGCCTCCCGATCCCGCGTCGACCGGGATCCCGCGACTGCGGGACTCCGGGAGGACGAAGTTTACCCGCCCATGGAGGGCAGGATCACGCCCGCAACTCACAGCTTATGGCTCATAGCTGATTGCTGACAGCTTCCCCCTGACCCCTGACAGCCGACCGCTGATCGCTGATAGCTTTCCGCTGACAGCTTCCCCCTGACAGCCCTCCCTCCCACGACATGCCCCAAATTCTTTTTCGCCTATCACCCTTTCTACCAAAGCCTTACAGCTACTGCCGCAACCGTAGGTGAAAAGCGGCCTTGACTTTAAGTAAAAGCATGATATACTGAATAGTGTCTCTCTACGGTCCCCTCACGCCTCATCCCTTGTCCTTTCCCGCTTCTGGATACTGGCTCCTGGATACCTCCCTCCTCTAGCCCTCTATCATTCCCCCTTTGCGCTCTTTGCAGCTTAGCGCCTTTGCGTGAGGTCTTCCCGTCCCCCGTGTGTCCCCCCCCCTCTACGCCTCACCCTTGCGGCGGAACGCGCTTCGCGTTCCCGCCGCCACTAGGTTCGGGGCCCGGGGGACTTTTCAAGTCCCCCGGGTTTTCTCCCCTCTTTGCGCCCTCGCCTTTGCGTCTTCGTGGCTATCCCCTCTCCCTTCGTCATCAAACCGTCATCTCCCTAAGCTTTTTCCCCCGCGCCTTCGGCCGCAAGGAAGCCCCAATGAACTCTCACCTAGCCCCCGTCAAATGTCGGTCTTCCCGGCCCTCCCGCGTCGGAGTTCTAGCGGCCCCCCAACCCCCAAACCGACGTCAAACCGACGCAAAATTGGCCCCCCGGCAAGGTGCTGCTTGGAGCTTTACGGCCCGGTTCACGCGCCTTGCGTATCCCCGGACATCACCTTCGCGCCAGGGCGATCGCTGTGTCGGCCAGGATATCTCCCGCCTCGGGCGCCAGTCGGCTCGAGAGGGTGAATGTCGTTTCGTAGCCGCCTCGCTTGAACGCGTCGCGGGTCGGCGCGTAACCGACCATCCCATTCGCGCACGACACCACGACTGCGCGACGGGGGTGCGCCTCCTCCTTGATCCGCAGCCCGTGTTCGACGAAGTACTCGGCGGGGATCGCCACGAAGTCAATCTCGTCGATGGAGAGCACCTGCACCTCGGCGGGCTGGGAACGGCGCTCTTTGACGCGCCTGACCGCCGCCGGCATGAGGCGATCGTACACGCCCGTGGCATCGCTGAGCCGTTGCGCTCCTCTGGTTGTGCTGCGGATCTCGTCCTCGGTGATGGTCCGATACGGCAGATCCACTCGCTTGCCGGCCGAGCGCAGCGTGACGTTCTTCCTGAAACGGGTGCTTGCCAGCGCCGCCCTCACGTCACGAGCTACACGTTTGCCGGCCTCTTCCATCCCGGGGTCTGCGCCGGATTTCCGCGGATCAGCTGTATGGACGTTGCCGCAGGCGCCGTTGAGAAAGACCGTGACGGGCCATCCATCGTCCCGCATCTCGCGGGCGAGGACCCCCGGGAAGCCGGCGCTGAGTCCGGTGCCCCCGCCGTGATGCGTCGGATGGCACGCGAAGTTGACGATGCATCCGACGGGTGTGCCCTCCGGCGTCCTCGCCGCCAGTACGGCGACTTCGGGGTCGATGGGGCCCTCAAGACACAGGGCTTCGGGGGTATCGAAGGTCCCGTGCGTGCGGACCGTTCCATCCCTCATGACGACGCGGCGGTTGGCGGAGACCTCCCACTCGAAGGCGCTTCCGAAACCCAGTTCCACCTTGCGAAGACTCGCAAGCGCCTCTCCAAACGCGCGGACCACGTTCTGCGTCACGGCTTCCACGTAGGCTTCGTCGCGCTGAACGTGCCCGACGTTGGCGACGGCGCCGCCGGCGTGGTTGTGACTGGCTGCAACCATGATGCGGTCGCCCGGAAAGCCGTACGTGGACTCGATGCGCCGACGGATCTCCCGCGTGTGCGTCCAACGAACGCAGAGCGTGTCCAATCCGATGAACGCGATGCGGTCGAGTCCCGAATCAATGACGCCGACCCGCGCATGAAGCGGGTCGATGACGTGATCGCTCACGATGTCGAGGAGCCAACCGATTTTCCTTGTGCCGATCGGAGGGGTTATGTCCGCTTGTGCGAAGCCGGCTCTGGTTGTCATTCGGCGTCATCCTCCCGCTGTCGAAGGCCGCTGCGTCGGAAGCTCCTCGACGTGTTCTTGGATCTTGAGGATCGCATCGGCGATGTCATCCATGTCTCTTCTTTTTCCCAGGAGCATTCCAGAGGCGCGGAAGCCGACCGCTTCCTCCTCAAAGGCCTTTTCCGCCACCGGACAGCGGACATTCGCGTAGTCTCGTCGTGGGGAATAGAAGAACGGCGATCTATACGCGGGCGGCTGGTGAGACGGCGAAGAAAAGAGGGGGATCCCTTCTGCTTCCAGCGCTGCCATGAACGTGTTCTTGGGGACCCCCTTGAAGCAAGCGGCGTCGTACTTGAAGAGGTAGGAGTAGTAATTCTGTTCCGGGTCCTGCTTCAGGGGAGCGATGCCGTCGATTTCCGACAGGCGCTTCGCCAGATAGGCGGCGTTTTCGATTCTCTTCTTCCGATGCTCTTCCAGCCTAGCGAGTTGCGCGATCAGAATGGCCGCCTGCATTTCCGTCATCCTGGTGTTCCAGCCCACGTTTTGCCGCCCTCTTGTCATGCGGTCGGTTTGCCGGCCGCCTTCGCCGCATTGACCGAACACGCGCTCTCCCAGGCTCGTTTCCTTTGTGATGACCATTCCCCCTTCCCCCGCCGTCATCAGCTTCGAGATCTCGAAGCTGAAACAGCCGAAGTGGCCGAACGTCCCGGCCAAGGCGCCCTTGATCCTGGTGCCGTGCGCCTGGGCGACGTCTTCAACGACCACGAGATCATGTCGGCCGGCGATCTCCATGATTCTGTCCATCTCACATGGGTACCCCCCGATATGGACGGGGATAATCGCTTTCGTTCTCGGCGTGATCGCCTCTTCGATCCTCCCGGGATCGATGCAGTAGGTGTCCGGAAGGACATCCACGAAGACAGGATCCGCTCCCACGACAACGGGGGCGAGGTTCGTGGCCACCCACGTCGTGGGAGGCGTAATCACCTCGTCGCCGTATCCCACGCCCGCGTTTCGCAACGCCACCTCCAGAGCCACGGACCCGTTGGTGACCGGGATCGCGTAGTCCACCCGGTAGTACGATGCGAAGGCATTCCTGAACTGCTCCACCTTGCTTCCGTCTTTGCCGAACAGATGACCCCACTTGCCGGTCCGGACAACCTGAGCCACCGCGTTCACCTCTTCGTCGCCCACGACCGGCCAGGCGCAGAAGGGCTCGTTTCTCAGACGCGGTCCGCCGTTCAATGCCAACTGTG
>JAZDKG010000032.1:0-30215 GCA_043803205.1 Planctomycetota bacterium | reverse complement strand
GGACGCGCCCTCGGGGCGGTGCTCAAGGCCGACGACGTCATCGAGGCGGAGGTTTTCGCCAGCGCCAACGAACAGCGCGTCGCGCGGCTCAGCTTCACCTCCCACATCCCCTCGAACGGCGTCGAGGAGCCCAAGAGCGTCTCGGCGTTCGGGCTGTGCGTCGAGGCGGTCTTCCGCTCGCCCGTCGGCCCCGTCGTGGGGTTCGGTTTCGAGACGGCGGACCTTTCGGAGCGCGCGGCGCTGGCGGCGCTCGAGCGCGCCCGGCGGGGCGCCGTCGCGGACGAGGATTTCGTGTCCCTTCCCGTGCCCGCGGACGAGGAGAGGAAGCTCGCCGGCTACCACGATCGGGCGCTCATGGAGCTGTCGGACGAGGACCTTGTGGCGCTCGGCTGGCGAAGCGTCGATTCGGCGCTCGCCGTCTTCGAGGGGAGCGGGCGCCTCCGCGAGCTTTCGGGGGGCGATCCGGCGAAGCTGGGGCTCATCCTGGGCGGGGACGTCACGGTCCTGGCTGAGCGGATCGCCGTTGCGAGTTCCCTGATGCGCGAGCCGCGGACGGACGAGAGCTCGCTTCTCCTTGCGGCCCACACCGCGATGGTGGAGGAGTTCGCGGCCAAGGGCTCGGGGTGGTTCGCGTCCGCGCGCCTCGCGGACTACCGCGGGGAGGCGGCCGAGGAAGCCGCCCGGAACGCCGTCCTGGGCGTAGGCGCCCGACGCATCCCGTCGGGCACCTATCGGGTGGTGCTGGGCCCGCAGGCGGTAAGCGACCTCCTCAACAATCTCGTGATGCCGTCGCTCTCTCTCGACGTCCTCCACGCCTCCTCGAGCGCGTTTCTGGGGAAGCTCGGCTCGCGCCTAGCGGCGGCGGAGCTTTCGATCTACGACGACGGCGCCCGACGGGGGGGCGTCGCGTCGAAGGGGATTACGTGCGAGGGCCTGCCGACAGGGCGCACGGACCTCATCCGCGACGGCGTCTTCGTCGGGACGCTGGCGAACTTCTACTCATCGAGGCGCATCCTTCGCGACAAGCGCGCGCGGGAGAAACTCGGGATCGATCCGGCGTCGCGCCCGGAGGCCTTCGTGCCACGCAACGGCTTCCGCTTCGTCGCGGGGGGCGGACGCAGCCACGAGATGAGGGCCGGCATCAGCCCCACCAACGTATTCGTGGAATCCCGCGCGCCGGTCGGGCGCGAGGAGCTCCTGCGCCGCGTGGGGGAGGGCGTCTACATCGGGCGGATCTGGTACACGTATCCGTCGAACGGATTGGCGGCGGGCGACTTCACCGCGACGGTGGTCGCAGATTCTTTTCTCATCCGCGACGGGGTGTTGGCCGAGCCGGTGGCGGCGAACTGCGTGCGCATCAACGACAACGTGCGCAGTGTGCTGGCGAGCGTGGTCGGCGTCTCGGACCGCGCGCGTCCCGTGGTCGTCTGGGCCGCCGACGAGGTCGTCCATGCCCCGGAGGTCGCCGTCGCGGGCCTCAAGCTGCAGGCGATCGACGAGCCGTCCTCCTAGTGTCCCGCGTCTTGAGTGTGTTTGGGGTTGTAGTCCCGCCGGAGGACCCGCGCGGGCACACCGGCAATGAGGCAGTTCGCCTCGAGGAGCGATTCGAGGACGACGCTCCCCATCCCCACCACGGTGTGGTCGGCGAGCGTCACGCCCGAGGCGATCTGGATTGACGCGCCGAGGTAGCACCCCTTCCCGATCAGCACGTCCTGGAGGCTCTCGCGTCGGTACCCGTGAGTCCAGATGCTGGAGAAGACCCCCGCGACCGTCGTCCGATCGCCGATCACGATCGTCCGGGTGCAATCGAAGTGATGCTGTCCCGTGATGAGCGCGCCCTCCCCGACGAGGAAGCTTCCTTTTTCCCCCGACCACGCGCTTCCCGCGACGGTGCTGCGGCTGCCCATCTTGGCGTCTCGTCCCAGGGAGAAGCGGGCCAGGACCGAGACGTGGTTGTAGTGGTCGATCGTGGCGCCCTCGGCGAGCTCCAGCGTGTCGATCTCCTTGAGGAAGTTGAGTCGGCCGACGTGCGTCCCGTCCGCGATCGTCAAGGATTTCGCGTCGAGATACGTCCCGTAGCCGATCCGCACCCCCCTGCCGACCTTCGCCCGCGTGAGCAGGCGGTAGACGAGGGGGCGCAGCCGCCCCCACGGAAGGAACGCGGCCAGTGTCGGAGCGACCTTGAGGCCCATCTTCTCTCCCTGCACAGACTCTCCCCTGGAGAATCTTTCGTCGTTGTCCGGGGACTTTCTTCAGTCGCGTCCGGGGGCCGGGCGGGCTGGACCTTTACAGGGCGCCCGGAATCGCATATGTTTTTCTTTCCCTTGGATGCCTTTGCATTGGGAGGTCCCCCGCCGTGACGCACATGGAACTCATCGCTTCGCTGGCTCAACCGGCGGACACCAAGATCCTGCTTTTGGTCCTCGACGGACTCGGAGGACTCCCCGGCGCGGACGGCCGCTCGGAGCTTGAGCGGGCGCGCATCCCCAACCTCGATCGTTTCGCGGCGGACGCGATCACGGGACTGCATGAGCCCGTCGCGCCCGGGGTGACGCCTGGGAGCGGACCCGGGCATCTTGCGCTTTTCGGTTATGACCCGCTCGCGCACATGATCGACCGCGGACCTCTCGGGGCGGCGGGTCTGGGGATCCTCATGGGCGACGACGACGTCGCCGCCCGCGTCAATTTCTGCACGCTCGACGCGAAGGGGAACGTGGCGGATCGGCGGGCGGGAAGAATCGCCACGGAGAAGACGGTCGCCCTCATTGAGAAGATCGGGGAGCGCTCCTTCGAGGGCGTGCGCGTGCGCCTGACCGCCGAGAGGGACTATCGCGCCGTTGCGATCTTCACGGGCCCGGGCCTTGCCGCCGCCGTTACCGACTCCGACCCGCAGGCGACGGGGGTCGCGCCCCTTACGGTTGGGGCGAAGGACGCCGCCTCCAAGAAGCTTGCGCGCGTCGCCAACGCCTTCGCGACCGACGTGCGCAAGGCACTCGCCGACGAGCCGACCGCCAACGGGCTTCTCATGCGCGGCTTTTCGCGACGTCCGGAGATCCCGTCCCTCTCGTCGCTCTACCATCTGCGGCCGGCGGCGATCGCGCACTACCCGATGTACCGGGGCGTCGCCTACTTCGCCGGGATGAAGGTGCTCGAGCCCGATGGGATCCGGTCGTGGGACGACGAGCTCGCCGTCCTCGAGCGGAGCTGGAAGGAGTTCGACTTCTTCTTTCTCCACTTCAAGCCCACGGACTCGGCGGGCGAGGACGGCAACGTCGAGAAGCGCGTCCAGTGCCTCGAGACGGCGGACGCGGCGATTCCGCGACTGCGCGCGCTTGGGCCCGACGTCTTCGTCATCACCGGCGACCATTCGACGCCCTGCGGCCTCAAGAGCCACTCCTGGCATCCCGTCCCGGTCGCGCTGGTCTCGGCGACCGCTCGGCGCGATTCGGTGCGGGCGTTCTCCGAGACCGCCTTCGCGACGGGTGCGCTCGGACGCTTCCCGGGCCCCCAGCTCATGGGGCTGATGCTGGCGCACGCCCGGCGCTTGGAGAAATACGGGGCCTGACGAAAGGCGACGGCTTTGTCGTCTCGAACGAAAAAAGAACTCCTCAGGCGCGCCCTTCGGGAGAACGCCGGCGTCCTCCCCCTTCTCCCGGCCTGGGTGCCGCGCGACTTCATTTCGCCGGGAGGGCGCATGAAGCTTGCGCCCGGCGACCTCTACGCCTTTGGCGCGCAGCGGGGCGGGATCGACGAGCGGTGGCTCGCCTCCGTCACGCGTGCGGACAACGGCCCCGAGACGCTGCCCGACGAGGGGATGAGCTATTGCCTCCTTGGGTCGGGGGGCGGGCGCGAGCGGCTCCTCCTCGCCGAAGCGTTCGAGCTTCTCCCCGACGAGCTTCTCGGGGCGCCGCTCATCGCGGCCGGGGGATGGACCGTGCTCGGCAAGATCTTCGACAACCTCGACCCCCTGCCGGTGCATCTGCACCCGATCGAGGCGGACGCGGCCCTCGTGGGCCGACACGCCAAGCCCGAAGCCTACTATTTCCCCGCCGAGCTCAATCTCGCCGAGGGGCGCTTCCCCTACACCTGCTTCGGCCTCAAGCCGGGCACCACGAAGGACGACGTCAAGCGGTGCCTCGCCGACTGGCGCAGGGGCGAGAGCGCCATCCTCAATTATACCGTCGCCTATCGCACCTCGCCGGGTCTCGCCTACAACGTGCCCGCCGGGATCCTCCACCGGCCGGGGACGCTCGTCACCTACGAGCCCCAGCGCGATAGCGACGTCTGCATCATCTTCGAGTCCATGATCGGGGGCCGGCCGGCCCCCTGGCGGCTGGTCACGAAGGACATTCCCCCCGAGCACCGGGAGGACCTCGACTACATCGTGGATCGCATCGACTGGGAGGCGAACCTCGACCCGGATTTCCTGGCGAAGAACACCCTCGTGCCTCTCCCGGCGCGCGAGCCGGAGGAGACGCGCTCGTCCGGCTTCCGCGAGATGCGCATCATTTACGGGCAGAGCGACTTCGCGGCCAACGAGGTGCGCCTGCCGCCGGGGGAGCGGGTCACGGTCCGCGACGAGATTCCGTATGCGATGCTCGCCGTCGCGGGACACGGACGGGTCGGGAACGTCCCCATCGAGACGCCTGCGGTGATCCGTTTCGGTGAGCCCGCAGGCGACGAGGTCTTCGTGAGCTTTGAAGCCGCCCGCGCGGGCCTAGCGATCGAGAACCTCTCGACGACGAGCGAGCTCGTCCTCCTCAAGCACTTCCGCCCGCTGCGGGCGTCCGGGTGACTCCCTGTTCCCGGCCTCAAGGGCCTTGCGTCAAGAGCCGCGCAGCTTGACCTGTTCCGGCTTGAGGATGTGCCGCGCCGCGTTCTCCCACAGGATCTTCCTGCGCTCCAGCGCCGAGAGGTCCGCACATGCGATGCGATGATACTGCGCGGGCAGATGGTACGCGCGACAGTCCGACCCGAAAAGGAATCGCCCGACCCCCACCTCCCGCACCCCCATCTCGATAATCCCGTGCTGAATGGAGACCGCTGAGGAGGTGTCGGTGAAGACGTTGCGACTGCGACAGCTCCGCAGCGCCCGCACGTGTCCGAGGTGACCTGCGCAGTTGCCGAAGTGCGCGATGATGATCCGCACGTCCTCGTACGGCTCGGCGGCGCGCACGATCTCGATGGGCATGTTCCCGGCGTTCCCCGCGTGCGTGAGAACCGGAACGCCCGCCTCCCGCGCCAATCCCAGGATCTCGTCCGCACGCTTCGCAAACGGATAGCCATGCAGCCGGGGATGCACCTTGAACCCCACGACGCGCCCGTGCGAGGCGATCCTTCGTCCGGCCGCGAGGTCCCGGTCGTCCTGGGGGTCGACGACCCACCATACGAGGAGCCGCTTCTCCTTTTCGGCGGCGCGCAGCAGTTCCATATTGTATCTCTCGCGCGATCGGTGCCTGTCGGTCCGGAACGCGTCCGAGTGGGAAGCGACGCAGAGCGTCACCCCCGCGCGCCTAGCCTGCCGCAGAAGGGCGGCAGGGTCACTCTCCCGCATCCACGGGATCTCGTGCCAGCCGATGTGAGCGTGGATGTCGATCGCAGCTCTCTTCCCGTCCTCTCCTCCCATGACTCGCCGCACTCCCTTGTCCTCCCCGAACTACATGCGAAGCCGACGCGGGCCTTGGACCCCGATCAAACCGCTAGCGGATAACTCCCCCACCTCTTCGTCGCCTCGATCATGGCGCGGAAGTTCTCGGGCTTCACGGAGCTGTGGATGCTGTTCGAGGAGCTGACGATGTAACGGCCGCCGCGGCCCGCCGCCCGGATCGCCGATCTGACGGCCCGCTCGACGTCCGGAGGATTGCGAAACGTGAGGAGATCCGCGCAGTCGATGTTGCCCACCAGCGTGACGCGGTTCCCGAAGGCGGACTTGAAATGCTCGAGGGTCATCTCACGCACGCCCGGCACGGGCTCGACGGGATTGAGCATGTCGATGGGAGCGCTGAGGAGCCTGTCGACGATGGGGATGACGTTCCCGTCGCAGTGTTTCATCACCATCGCCCCCTCGTCTTTCACGGCTTGGACGGCGCGACGGTAGCGCGCGAGCAGGAACTCGTCGAAGTGCGCGGGCGACATGAGCGGCCCCGAGCCCGCCGCATAGTCGTCCGCGAAGCACACGACGTCCGCGCCCGCGCGCGCCGCCCGCCGGGCGATGGCGATGTTGACGGCCGCCACCCGCTCCAGCACCTCGTGCGCTAGCTCGGGGTCGAGATGGAAACTCATGAGGAGGTTGTCCATCCCCATCAGGTAGACCGACCACATGAAGTCCACGCGGTGATGAAAGTAGATGATCTTCTTCCCCTTGTGCTTCGCCACCAGCTCCTCGAGCCGCCCGAGCCGCCAGGGAGCCTGCGGGTCGGGCGGGTGCCACGTGAGGAGATCGTCCCTCGTCTTCACCGGCCCCTCCAGCGGGTGGGAGATCATCTCCGGGCTGGGCTTGTAGCGGACCCCCCACTCATCGACGAACCCGTCGGCGTCCTCCCGAGTCTTTTTCCATTCAGGCATGGCGCAAACGGAGTCGAGGTCGAAGGCCTCGGCGAACTCGGGCTGCCCCTTGACCCCCGGATGGAGCGCCTGCATCACCTGTTGTGAGATGAAGTTCTCCATGATGGGGACGCGATCGGGCTCCTCCCCGCGCACGGTGGTCATCACGCGCTCGTATGAGTTCATCGTTTGTCCTTCCCAGCGCCTCACGGCGAAGGAACATACTCCCGTCGCAGCGTCAGAGAAAGCCTTTTCCGCGTATCATATTGGCGTCACGTCCGTTCGCCCAGACAAGATCCCAGATTCGGGGATGCCAACTCTTGCATCTTTGGGAAAGCGAAATATACTTTTCGGAAGTAGGTATCTGTTGAAAACCCCGTCGAGAACGCTTGACGTGTGCCGCCGCTTTCGGCATGATGGACATGGACGCACGCCGGGGTCGTTGGCTAAGGGCGGACCCGGATTCTTGTGTGGGACCTTGTGGACTAACCGCTCGGCCCCGCAAGTCCAAGCTTCGCATCCGGTGGCCCTGCCCGCCCTCTACGGCCGTATCCGGCGGCACGAGAGCGAGGCGACAGCAAGGCTACCGGAGAGGACGCCTCGGCGTGGTCCATATTCTCTTGCTTCGATGCGCCAACCCCTCCCCTTATTTCTCCATGACAGGTCCGGTTACTTGGTATCGCTACAACTTTGAGATTCTGCCACCGGGCCTTATCGGGGAGGATGTGCCGGGGGTCTATGTCTTCGCAGGGCAGAATCAATCCGGCGTATGGTATCCGGTTTACATAGGGCAGACGGAATCACTGGCAGAGAGGCTAGCCATTCATAAGCGTTGGCCGGAGGCGGCGAAGCTGGGGGCCAGCCATGTCCATATCCTGCGGGTGCCACTAGCGAAGGATCGGGATAGAATCGAGATGGAGTTGATCGGGCTTTTCCAGCCCCCCCTGAACGTCTTGCTCCGCTAGCCATGTCGGTTCCTAAAACATGACGAGTCCGTCCGTTAGGATCGCGTTAGCCGCCCTAGTGCTCTGGACGACACTTCACGTCGTTCTGTGGGCCGCCGATGTTGGGCCTCGGCACACTGTATACGACAAGATTGATCGCGGCTTTGTACACAGCCTAACGTGGCGAGGAACGGCAGTGATCGCCTGGATAGTCCCCCCCTGGGCGTTTTTTGGGGCCTGCCTTCTGGTGCGGGGTGGCCGCCAGAGCGGGAATCACAAGTAGCAACCTCGTCGCAACCTTGCGCACGATTCCCCCCGCATCTCATGGCTTAGACCCATTTTCAACAGATACCTACTTCCGATACTTTTTTTAGATAGGGTCAATCGCCTTATAGCGCAATTTCTTTTCGGGAGCGTTGCGGTTTCCTCCGTCGTGTGGCAGGCGCGGCTATGAGAGGTTACCTGTGATGGCTGCTGGAAGTCAATCGTCGCTAGACGACCCGATCCCATCCTTTCTGGAGAGCGCTCGGAGCGTGCGTTGGGGGACGACTCTCGCCGACCTCCTGCGATGCTTCGGTCCCCCGATGTCGAGCTTGCCATCGGGGATGGTATGACCCAAGGTCGTCAGTGCCTCTGGTGCCGCGAGGGCGCGGTCCTGTCAGTCCGGATCGAGGGCGCCTTAGTGGAAGAGTGCGACCTGCAAGACTGCCAGGCGCGCCCTAGCGTGAAGCCCACCGATCCCCCCCACTTTTTCACGGCGGGGAGCAAGCTTGAGAAGGGCCTCGCGGCGGCGGACGTCCTCGCCCGGATGGGAAAGCCCTCTTCCGCGCGCAACTGCGTCGTCGACGAACACCGTCGCACGCTTGTCACCTATGAGGAGCGGGGCTACCGCTGCGACGTATGGCTGACCGACGGCCTCTTCGACGTCGTCTTTGCCCGCGGCCCCGACTCCGTTTTGGGGGTTGTGGAAGGCTACACGCTGCCGTGAGCGCCTCCGCGCCGCGGATCCCCCTTCCGATCCAATCTCGACGGCCCTCTTCCGCGCAGTCCTCACTCGCGGCATAATGCGTTTGTCCGAAGACGTTCCGGTGAAAGGCGAAGGATGGAGCCGATCCGCGTTGCCGTCGTGGGACTGGGGAGCATCAGCGCCTATCACCTTCGCGCATTCGCGAAGCTCCCGGACGCAAGGCTTGAAGCGGTCGTGAGCCGGAACCCGGAGAGCGTCGAACGCGCGCGTCGCGAATACGGCATTCCACGGGGTTTCCGCTCCTTTGAAGAGTCTCTTGTCGACGCGCGACTCGATGCGGTCGTCCTATGCACGCCGAACGACCTCCACTATCGTATGGCGGCGCAGGCCTTGGCCGCCGGGAAGCACGTCCTCGTCGAGAAGCCCCTCGCCTCCACGCTGGCCGAAGCCGAGGACCTGTGCCGTCGCGCCGATGACGCCCGGCGAACGGTCATGTGCGCCATGACCGCCCGCTTTACGCCGCAATACCTCGCCGCCTTTCGGGCAATCCGCGGCGGGGAGATCGGCGAGATCCTCCAGATCGTCATCCGCTGGTTCGAGCGGAAAACGATCGGCGTCAACTGGGAGGGAAAGCGCGTCCCCGTGGACGCGAGGACGAGCACCGTCCTCTACCATCATGGCTCGCACATGCTCGACGCCGCCCTCTGGTTCGCCGACGACGAGACCGCCGAACTCCACGCCATCGGCGGCCGACGCCAGAGCTTGAACGACGACGTCTCGATCCTCATCCGCACCCGCCGGGGATGTCTCATTACCTCCTCCCACTCCTTCAACGCCTCCCGAAAGTCGCACGACGTCCTCATCGTGGGGACCAGGGGCACGATCGAGATCCTTGGCTACGAGAAGATGTGGCGCGACGAAACCCTCCGGGTCTCGACCGCCTGGCAGGCTGGTTTTGAAGAGGGAGTCGTCAACCAGGACGCGGAGTTCGTCGCCTCCCTGCGCGAAGGTCGTCCCCCGATCGCCTGCGCGCGCGAGCTCCTCCCGTCTTATCGGGCCCTGGAGCTCGCCTTCGAGGCCCTCGCGGTCCGGGGAGTGGTCGATGCCTGAGATCCGAGCAGTCGAGGCGATCCTCTTCACCTACGCGCTTGCGCCGGGACGCGAACTCCTCTGGGCGGGCGGGACGATCTCCGAACGCGCAAGCGTCCTCGTCCGAATCGCGGACGACGCCCGCCGCGTCGGTTGGGGTGAGATCTCCGAGGTCTACCTTCTCCCGAAAATCTACGTCGAGCTCGTGAACGGGCGCGTCGCCGGGGCCCTCGTCGGCCGAGACCCCTCCGACATCGAAGGGATCCATCACGATCTCCAGGTCCTCCTTGTCTCTCTCGGGCGCGGAGGCGTTTCCTCCGCTGTGGTCTCGAGCGTCGACCTCGCTCTGCACAATCTGCGCGCCGAGCTCCTCCCCGCCCCTGTCGAGCTCCCCGTCTACGCCAGCGTGGGGTTTCACCCCGACGTCGCGCGGATGTGCGCGGAATGCCGGGAGGCCCTCGCGGCGGGCTTCCGTAATCTCAAGATCCGGGGCGGCTTCTCCGTGGACGAGGATCTCAAGCGCGTCCGCGCCGCTCGCGAGTGCATTGGGCCCGCGGCCGGCCTCGCCCTCGAACTGAGCCAGCCCTACGCCCGCCGTCCGTACTCCTTCGACGAGGTCCTCCGCCTCGCACAAAGCGCGGAGGAACACCGCCTCCTCTGGCTGGAGGAGCCCTTCGCCGCGGACGACCTCGGTTCCTACAGGAGGCTCAAGGAGAAAACGAGCGTCCCGCTCGCCGCGGGCGAGAACCTCTATACGGAAGAGGAGTTCCGACGTTTCGCGCCGGCGCTCGACGTCCTCCAGCCCGACATCGCCCGCATGGGCGGCATCACGTCTCTTGCGCGCATCGCGCAGTACTCCACCCGCATCGCCTTCCACCAGTTCGGCACAAGCGTCGCGTTGGCGACGGCGGCGCGCGTCGCCTCCACCCTCCCGAACTTCTACATGCTCGAGATGGATCTCCTCCCCCACCCGCTGCGTGACCGGATCTTCCCGGGGGGGCTTACTTGCCGCGACGGGAGACTCCTTCTCCCGCCCTTCGACTTCGCCGCGCTCGCGGACGTCGCCTCGCCCCCAGGGTCGCCTGATCCTTATCCGCAGGGAGGGCCTTGCCCATGATTCGCATCGCCGTCATCGGCGCGGGCGGGATGGCCGCCCAGCGCGCCGGCATCTTCGCCTCGTTGCCGAGTTGCCGGGTCGTCTGCGTCTCGTCGCGAAACCTCGCGAAGGCGAAGACTCTCGCGGACGCCGTAGGCGCGAAGGCCACTGACGACTATGCGCGCGTCCTCCCCGAGGCGGATGCCCTCGTGCTGTGCGTCCCCAATCACCTTCACTTTCGACTTGCCCGGGAGGCGCTCGCTGCCGGGAAGCACGTCCTCGTCGAATATCCCCTCTGTATCACTTCCGACGAGGCGGACGGACTTCGCCGGGCGGCGGGCGAATCGGGCAAGGTGCTCATGGTCGGAAACACGATCCGCCATGAGGCGCCCTTCCGCTACCTTGAGCGCCGACGCGACCGATTGGGGACGATCCTCTCCGCCGGCTCCCGCGTCGCGTTCTACCACGAGAACCTCGACCGCGGTTGGTACCTCGATCCGGCGCAGACCGGCCCTGTCTTCGGGGCGTTCCATTACCATCACATCGAATACTATCGCTTCTTCCTTGGCGAAGCGCAGTGGGTGCTCGCCCGCGACGAGAGCCGTCCCGGCTCCGCCTCCGCGCCCCTCTTGACCGCAGGCGGAACGCTCGTCATGGGTCACGCGGGAGGCGCAACGAGCTGCACGCAGTGGTACCTGAGCGCAGTCGGCGACGGCCTCGCCCGTGTCATGTCCCTAACGGGCACGCACGGCTCCGTCACCGTCCTTTCCGAAGAGAAGGGGAAGTCGCGCGCCGTCTGGGCCATCGGCGAGGAGGGGGAGGTTGAGACCTTTGACGACGACTGGGGCGTCGGCGGCTCGTGCGAGGAGTTCCTCGACGCGGTCGCGGGCAAGTTCGACCATCGGGAGCGCTTCGAGTCCGACATGCGCACCCTCACCCTCGCCTTCGCTGCGGACCTGTCCGCGCGGCGAGGAGAAGTGGTCCCAGTGTGAGAGGCGACGCGTGACTCCCAACAGGATGCGCCTTTGGCGGAGCTGCACGACGCCCGTTTATCATCTGCTTGTCCGCGTCGGTGGCGCAACTTGAGGCGGATCGCCCGGCCTCTCGCCGCCGAGGAGATCGCCAACGAGATGCGCTCGACCGCCCCCATGGAGGGATTGGGGGCAGGCCAAAGCGGCCAGGGAGGAAAAGGGGAGCCGGACAAGAGCGGGATCGTGTGGTAGATGACGTAGGCTATATTTCGCATCTGAGATGACGGGCAACCCTTGGGCTCGTATGTTTGAGACTTCTGACAAGTTTCGAGCACACCACACACCAGGAGCTGCCCGATGGAGGATGGTAAGCTGGCAGACGGATCGGCCAAAGACTTGAAGCGGGCGATTCCGGTCGGCGAGCCGGCGATTCGGTAGTGGTCGGCCGAAAGTCCGTTAGACCCCCCACAAATAGGCTCAGAAAGAAAATCAAAAAAAGCTTGACTCAACGGTGGGTGTATGATACGAGGGTTAAAGCGATTTAACTACCGGAGCCGCGTCATGGCGGGCGACGAAGCCCTCACAATCAAGAAGATCGCCGCGCTGGCCAATGTCTCGACCGGAACGGTTTCAAACACGTACTCTGGAAAAAGACCGGTAGCGAAAGCAACGCGCCAGAGGGTTCTGCGCGTAGCGCGGGAACTTGGGTATAGCGCTCACGGCCCGGCCAGCGCTCTGGCCGCTGGGAAGTCCCGTGTCTTAGGTGTGGTGCCGGCGACTGTTGGGACGCCCACGCTCGACGCATGGGGGTCCGCGCTTGTCCAAGGGTTCTGTCAGCGCCTCTCGATCGAGAACTACAACGTCGTCGTGTTGGCCCGCGACACGTCTTTGGGTGTGCCTCGTATGGTGGCCGGTCGATGGGTGGACGGCGCAGCGTTTCTCGTTCGCCCGGACACAAGAGTTCTGACCTGGATGATCGAAAGGTCGATCCCCTGCGTCGTGCTCGATGCTGAAGCCCCCCATGGCCTCGATACTGACAGTGTGTATCCGGATGACGCCCAGGGTGTGCGGCAGGCGATCGAGCACCTCGCTTCGCTGGGACACCGGCGCATCGCCTACATCAACCGAGCAGGCCCGAAGGGACACGCCTTGAGCATCCGGACACGACTAGACAGCTTCCGTAAGACTATGACCGACCTCGGGCTCGAGGCGTTGCCCGGCTCCGAGTTGCAGATCAGCGTCGAAGAGAGGGCACGCTCGCTGCTTGCAAAGACCCCTCCGACGGCATTCCTCTGTTACAACGACGACATGGCCCTTGCAACCCTTCAGTGTCTATATGCTCGCGGGTTGCGTGTGCCTCAAGATGTCAGCGTCATGGGAATAGATGATCTTGAAAATGCGCGTCTCGCCTCGCCGGCGCTTTCCAGTGTCCACGTGCCTTTTGAGGAAATAGGGAAGCGAGCGGCCGAACTGCTGTTGCTTCGGATCCCAGAACCGGACCGCCCATTCCAATGCGTCAAGCTCCCGGAGACCCTGGTGCTCAGGGACAGCTCCGGCCCGGTAGCGGCAAGTCCCGGCCAAAGTCATGAATGGAGCGGGACTTCCGGTCGCATCCATTCGGGCGAACGGACAGATGCGCGTTGAGGGCTCGGGAATGACGGACCGGTTGAGACATGGCGAAAGCATTCAGTGCTGCAAGAGAAAAGAAGAAAGGAGGCTTGCCTATGAATGACGTAAAAGGGGGCGTCTGAGAGGTTGAGGCTCTCAGACGCCTGACCCACGCATCCAATTCCGCCGTGCCTATGTTCAAGCAGGGGAAAAGGGCGTGCGTCGTGTTTCAAGGATACCGCACAACTGTTGGGTCTTCAAGGCCCAGACTATGAAGGAGGAGATAGCCATGCAACGGTTCAGACAAGGATTCACGCTGATCGAGCTTCTCGTGGTGATGGTGATCATCGCCTTGCTCGTGGGGCTCCTGCTCCCCGCTCTCGGCCGGGCCCGCGAGGAAGCGCGAAAGACCCAGTGCAGGAGCAACCTGAGACAGATCGGCTTGGCGATTAGCATGTACACGGCGGACAACAAGAGCTGGACCCCGGCCCTCTACGGGATCTCGGGGGACGACAGCCCCGCTACCTGGGTGTATGGCGGCCTGCGCCAATGGGCGAACGACTACGGCGCCCCGGCGACCAACTGCTTCAACCCCGTGCGCGAGGGCGGCATCGGCGTCACCGAAGTCTCCCCTCAGCTCTACCTCGTCCCGAATGGAAACAAGGACAATGCGGGCCGCGCCCAGAGGCCCGCGATGGGGAACGGCCTCGGGCTTCTCTTCGCGGGCGGATACCTCACCCAGCAGGGCGGTGCCGTCCTTGACTGTCCCAGCCGCACCATGCGGGCCGACGTCTCCAATGTCATGAACGCCTCGAGGGCGGACCTCGCGGCCCCCTTCATGACCAGCGGCGGGAAACTGCTTTACGCGAACGCCTCTCGCACCGCCTGGATGCCGGGCGACGGCCTCCCCGCCATGTGCACCAAGCTCATCAGCCACACCAGCGCCTACGGCAGCCCGAACTTCGGCCAGGACATCTTGACGGGCGTCAATAACAGCTACCGCACTGCGACGTTCAACAACATCCCCATCTGCACGACTACGGGCTCCCCCGCCCTCTACAACACCGGCGCCGTCGCCACGCATCCGTCGCAGTGCTTCTACCTCGGCTCCTACGCGCTGCGCATCACCTACAACGCCAACGACCTCTCCGACACCAAGCCCCCGAGCGCGATGAAGCTCGACGAGTATCAGGGGAAGGCCCTCGCCGCCGACAGCATGCTCATGATCCGCCCCGAACTCACGTTCCTGCCGGACAGCTCCAACGAACGCAAGCCTCCCTCGAGCCAGGAAGGCTCGTTCACCGAGCTCTACTCGCGCCTGCACACCTGGTTCATCGGGAACCACGACCAGTACTGGAACGTCCTCATGAGCGATGGGTCCGTCAAGGGCTTTAGCGACGCCGGAGCCGCCGTCGCCAAGGAGATGTTCACGAACACCATACAGAACCCCACTTCCTCCACCAGCATGCGCTACGGGTACTACTGGGTGGGTGCCCCCGACCGCTGGGGGATCCGCGGGACTTGGCATACGCCCTACACTACGAACACCCGCATCTGGACCGCCTACTTCGACCCGCTTTACGCTCAGGACTAGACGCCTAAACGGGGGCGGCCCGTCCCGCAGTCGCGGGACGGGTCGCCCCTCCATTCTCGGGAAGGAGTACCATCGGATGACAAGGTCTTCCCTGCAAGCGGGGCTGGCGCTTCTCGGAGTGTGCGCGTTCTTGCTGGCGGGCTGTGGCTCAAGGGGAGAGCCGCCTTCCACATCGGCAAACACAGCCCTCCCCGCCCTCGACGCCGCCGCCCTCGCCGGCGCGGTGGAGGTCGTCTCCTTCGCCGCCGACCCGGCGGACAACTCGTGGGCGATCCTTGAGCTCAAGGTGAAACAGGGATGGACCGCTCGCCAGCTCGTCCTCCAGATCGGCGAAGGCGGCGGCATCATCCCCATCGCCTCCGAGGCCGCCTCCGGCGACACCATCCAAAGGCCCTTGGAGTACTTCCTCTTCAAGTCCGCCCCGTCCGTGCGCCTGGCGTGGCGGGAGCTTCCGCCGGGCTAGGCTCTGTCTGAAAAAAGGATTCTGAGGCATCTCTGGAGGACCCCCACCTTGATCATGACCAGGAAGTTGACGGCGAGTTTCTCGAAGCGGGTGCCGATGCGCCGGCACTCCTTAAGCCGGCCGACGCAGCATTCGTTGGTGCTTCGGGGGCGGTATGCACAACGGTCAAAGGCCGGCGGTCGTCCGCGGTCGTTGCGTTCTTGGTCGCTGTGTTGGGGGATCACGGCGGTGATCGCTTTTCTTGCGCGTCTTGTCCAGTCCGTGGCTGGCACGGAGGCGCGCCGCGGGTGGCAACTTGCCTTTGAGGACCTTTTCACTCGCGACGATCTCGGCACGGACTGGCTTGTCGTAGAGGGTGAATGGCAGGCGCGATACAGCGCCGGCATGGGAGACGCCGGCCTGTACGGAGCAGGCGAGATCTTCCTCAACTGGCGCTTCCCGGGCGACGTGCTAGTCGAGTTCGTCGCATCATCAAACGATCCGGGGGACTTCTCCGCCATCATCTGCGCCGGCAAAGGGGGTCGGCAGGGACCGCACTATTTTCTCGGGTTTGGCACGCAGGGCAACAAGCACTCGGTCATCCAGCGCAACGGCAGACAGGTGGACAAAGCGCCGGACGTCATCACTGCTGGTCGTTCGCACAAAGTCGTGGCGGTGAAGCAGGACAACCGTGTCGCCCTCATCGTGGATGGCAACGCGATCTGCGAGTATATGGACAAGATGCCTGTCGAGGGGCTCGGTCAGGACAGGGTGGGCCTGTACGTAAGCAGAACCGCGCGCATAGAGGCTTTCCGAGTATACGTGCGACCCGACGTCAAGGCCGTTAAAATTCCTCTTCCTCCCAGCCAGCGGACGCATGATCTCATCTGCAACGGGAGCTTCGAGGACGCCGTAGCCAGCTCATGGCCCATGATGCCGCGGGCATGGATCGATGAGCGCTCGGGTCGCGAGGATCGTGTGGAACTCGTGACCGATCCGGCGAGCGCACATTCTGGCCGGCGCTTCGTCGCCCTCGGGAGCCCTGGAGCTGGCGTCAAACTCCATAACCTTAAGGACGGGAACAAAGCAGTCGAATACGAGTACGGACAGACCTATCGAATCGCGCTCTGGCTGCGCGCGCTTGACGGCGCCAGGCCCAAGGTGACGGTCGAGCCTGGGCACGGGGAATTCGAGCCTACTCCCGAGTGGAGTCGGTACGCGCTTGAATACACTTATCCCGAGAAGCAGCCCGAGCTCGGATTTTTCATCCGCGTAGGCTCAGGAGTGGTGGCGGTCGACGACGTCTCTATCGTGCCCGCAAACAAACGGGACCCGTCGCCGACTCCGCCGCTGACGGAGTGCGTCGCAAAGCCCGCGTGGTTGATGCCCGGCTTCTCCGAACGATTCGCCGTACGCGTCGAGAATCGCTCCCAAAATGACTCGGGGCTTTTCCCCGTAGCTAACGCTCTCTGGCGGGTCATGCCCGCGCACGACTACCGTTTCTTATCCGTTGACAAGCTCGCCGTCTTCGACGCTTTAAGTGGCAAAGCGGTCCAGTGGGTTCTCCTAGAGGCCGACCGCAGCAAAGCATGGCAGGAGATGGAAGGACGCCTCACCCAGGGGGACGAGATCGTCTTCGTTGGGGAGGTCCCAGCCTATTCCGCGAAAACGTATCACATCTATCTTCGCAACCGGGCGTTTGTGGATGTCGAGAGACCTCTGGAGCTTCCCGTCGCCCTCCCAGCCTCATGGAAGATACCCGCGGACGCGATAGACCGGCTGGACGAAATGTACTGGGAGGTCGCGCGCGGCGAAAACGTTTCCTCCATTTCGGCGCTCTACCGTTCGGGCGTGCTTTCCGGGCGGCTGCGCTGCGCCGGGGCAGTCTCTGCGGAGGCCAAGGCGATTTCACCCGACGGCGTCACCATGACCGATGTGCCTCTCGTGAAGAACATGACCGAACCGCGCTTCTGGGAGGTCGCGCCGGATTTCCGCATGTCGCCGGACGTCCCTGAAGGTGTGTGGAAGCTCCGAGGCGTTTTCACCACCGCGACAGACGGCGCCCTCCGGATTGAAACTCCCTTTGTCGTCGGTTGCGCCTTGTCCTGGCAGCACAACTTCCAACTCGCGCTCCCGGGGGAGGCGCCTCAGTACGGATCGGCGCCGGTGAAACTTGCCGCCGCGGGCAACGAATGGGAAGCGTTCCAACTCGTCCTCAGCTCCGAGCGAACCTTGCATGAGGTGGAACTGGCCGCCTCACCGCTGGTGCGGTCGGACGGCGCCGTCCTTTCGTCCGATGTCTTTCGCTTCGATCAAGTTGTTCCGGTGTACAACGAGCTTGCCTGTGACGGCACCAACCGCGCAGGCTGGACGCCGGATCCCCTACTGCCTTGGCGAAAATTCACAGTGGAGCCCAGGGAAAACGCCGTAGCATGGGCTACCGTACGGGTTCCGACTCGTGCCAAGGCCGGCCGCTATGCCGGGACAATCACCGCAACGGAGAGCAGCGGAATGACCCTCTCCATCCCGGTCGAACTGCGTGTCTTTGACTTTTCGCTACCGGCGGAGAAGCACTGGACTTGCGGGGTGAGCGCCAAACTCGATCCGTCGCTTTGGCCGGCAGGCTATCGACCAGTCGAGGGGTTCAAGAAGAATTCTGAAATCGCCCCCTTTTTCTTCGTTCCAAGAAACACGAGCTATGCGGAAACACGAGCGGACGCGGACCGCCTGCTCCTTGAGAGTCGCATGGAGCCCCGATACGCCCCAACGATTCCCTGGTACTACGATCCGGAAGCCAACACGGCGACATACGAGTTCGGAGAGTATGACGACTATACACGCCGGCATCTTTCGCTGGGCGGCTCCTACATCTGGATCAGCTTCTGGAACGGCATCCACTCCAACAACCACAAGCCCCAGATGATCCGGGACAACGCCGGCCACAGTGCGATGCCCGACACGCCTGAAGGTGTCCGCATGTACCGCGCGTGGCTGACGGGTATCCTTGCGCACCTGAAGGACATGGGATGGTCGGAGCGAGCGCTCTTCTACTTCGGCCACGAGGTGTACACGCCGCAGATGTTCGATCTGGCGGCCAATGGGGCCCGAACGGTCCACGAATTGGCACCTGAAGCCTTGACCTACACGACCTCGGGCTACAAGTACTTCGGCGGAGCATGGCAATCCTTCTGTGAGGCGATCAACCTTTGGTTCGGTGACCTCGGCCCGTTTCAGAAGCGTTTTCTGGATCAACCCGGCCTCCGCAAGACCGGACGTTACAATCGGAAGGTCTATCTCGGCAATCCAGTTGCTATTGCTCGTACCACCGCGGCGCAATGGTGGGCCATCGGCCAGGAGATCTATCTGCATTGGGACATTGCCTTGTGGGAACGTGATCCCTGGGTAAGCAGTCGATTTTGGAACGGCGTTCCGTACCACTCCGGCCAACGTGCAGGCTATGCTTGCGAGCAGTTCCTGGTTAGTGAATCCCCCCGCGAACCTAAGTTCGGAACGCTGATCTACCCGTGGCCCGAGTGGGTGCCCCGAAAAGCCGAGGATCCCGCCGTATTGACCTCCGTGAGACTCGAGGCGCTCCGCGAAGGGGCTGAAGACTACGAGTACTTCTGGATGCTCCGTGGCGCAGCGAAAGGTCCCATGATCGCCGTGCAACAGAAACTCGACCAACGCCTGCGAGAAATCCTTCGCGCCGCGGGCGACAAACAGGCAAGACTCGATCCCGCAGCGTACATGGAGCTCCGCGAGGACTTCGGCGAGGCGATCGAGAAAGCGATTTCTGGGAGGTAGATGCAACATGATGGACAACGTGGACGGGCGGAACATGGACATGGACGATCTCAAGGTCCAGCGGGGCGCAAAGCCATAGGAAGAAACAGGCGCTGGACGGGCTGCCGGAGCTGTTTACTACGGGCGAAACAACGGCCGGAGGGACGATGAGGCGCTCCTAGTGTGTCCGAGAACGAAATGAAAGGATAGTAGAGACCATGGTCAGTGAAGCGATCGTGTCATACTACGGAGCGGACCGGCACCACGTGGGCGAAGACCTTCGGGACATCGTGGATCACGGATGCACGGGCATCGTCTTCTGCGTGACCGAGGTTGCCTTGAGACTCTTTCCGGCAAAGATCGAGGCCGTCTTTGACGAGGCCGCAAGGCGCGGGGTTGACGTCTACGTGAACTTCTGGTCGCTGGGGAACATATTTGCGACGGACCGGTTTCCCAGCGAGTTCGTCTGGCGCCACCCCGACGTGGCGCAGGTGGCGATCCCTGGTGCGAGCAAGCTCACGTCGGGCGCCGGCGACGAATACGCCAACATTCCGCGCGCGTGTTTTCGCAATCCGCGTTTTCGCGACTACGCAGTCGGGATGATAACACGCTTCTTCGGGGGCCATCCGTGCAAGGGATACTTTCTGGACGAGCCGAGGTCGGGCTACTGTATGTGTCCGAGCTGTCGGGATTGGTACCGGCGGCGCTTTGGCGCCGAGATCCCCCAGGAAGTCACCGGCGCGTGTCCCCAGGAGCTCGAACAGTCACGCATGGACATCATCGTCGACTGCCTGGCCACCATGTCAGCGGCGGCAAGAGAGGCAGATGAGAGGCTCGTCAGAATGCTGTGTGTCAGCCCCCCGGTGCTCCCAGGGATGGATGAGCGCTACTACGAGACGCTCTTCAACATCGACTCCGTCGACAACGTCGGGACGGATCCCTACTGGCGCATGTTCGGACGGGGACTGGCGTGGGTCACCGAGTGCTCGCAGATGGTGGCGCGGCTGGCGCGCAAGCTGAGCAAGAGAACGCACATCTGGATCCAGTGCGTCGCCCTGCCCGCCGGCGCTGAACGTGAGATCCCCGGTGCTGCCGAACGCGCCGCTGCCCAAGGGATCGACATCCTCGCTGCCTGGGGATACCGCGGCGAAATCAGCACGAACGAAAGATGCGAAAACTGCGATGAAGTTTGGCAACAGTTGGGGAAAGCCTTCCGACGATTGTCTTGCCGAGCCGACGAGAAGTAGTACCCACGTCTCCTCTTGAGAAGGAACTCTCTCAATGTCCCACCTCCTCACCATCTCGGGCACCCACTACCAAGTCGCCCGCGACCGTCTGCGCGTGATCCAGTACGGCGACACGGTTCTCGACGTTTGCTTGAGCCCCGTCCTGGACGGGAAACTTGCGAAGATCACGTCCTGGGAGAAGACGGGTCCGCGGAGCCTTCGCGCCTCTCTTGGCTCCTTCGGGAAAGCCTTCCTCGGCGAGAAGTTCGACCGTCTAGCGTTCTGGATCGAAACCCCCGCGAAGGAGTTCCAGGACGTCACCTACCTCTCCGACGGCATCACGTCGGGCGACCGCTGGCGCACCTTCGTCTCCGACGACCACGACCGCCTGTGGGAGAAGAAGCTCGACCGATTCATCCCGATCTCTTCCGCCTACGCCGTCACGGCCTCGCCCGACGGCACGTCGGGGGGCGGCATGACGGACCCCGACGACATACCCGTCCACTGGATCTGGAACGTGCACGTCCGGACGCTCGCCCTCGGAGGGAAAGCGCGCTGGCTGGGCCTCTCGATTCCGGGCCCGTGGGGGATTGGCGTCACGCGCCTCGTCATGCAGCGGGAACGCTTCAGTCTGCGCTTCGAATTCCTTCGCGCGTCTTGCACTGATGGGAGGATGCCCGTCGTCTACTTCTGCCCCGACCTCGCCGACCCGCTCGATGTTCTCGACGAGCATCGCACGCTCTCGGAGAAACTCGAGCTCGTGAACCTCGCGCACAAGTCGATCCCCGAGTGGTGGACCAATCCCGTCCAGGGCTTCGGCGACGAGTGGTATCGCCATCACCACGAGAAACTCATCACCAAGGAGAAGGGGAACATCCTCGACTACCTTCCCAAATGGATCAATAAGACGCGCGAGACGACGGGCATCCACGACCTCAACACGAACCTCGAGCAGGGCTGCTTCCGACTCTATGGCGACTATCGTCCCGCGGAGAACATGGGGCCCGAGGCGGACATGCGCGCGAAGGTGGACGCCTGGCGCGCGGACGGAATCCGCGCGGGCTTCTACATACACCCCTTCATCGTGAACACCAAAGTCCCCTTCTTCAAAGAACACCCTGAAGCCTTCTGCAAGCCCAAGGACCCGAACTTCCTCATGGACTACGCCTGCGAGGAATGGGACACCAATCCCAAGTTCGCCCCCGTCGACTGGACCCATCCCCTCGGAAGGAAGTTCATTCTCGACTGGGTGCGCTACATCCTCTCGGAGGAGCCGGGGTGCATGAACTTCGACGTTCTGCGCTCGAACCACTGGCGCTCCCCCGATCCGCGCGTCTACGATTTCCACGATGCCGACTGGGGCGTCGGCGACATGATGACGTTCAAGGTCCAGAAGCTACTCTACGAGACGGCGAAGTCCATCAAGCCCGACTGCATGGTCACCAAGATCGCCTGCATCGATCCATACATGCAGCCCACGTTCGACGCGATGCAGAGCTCCGAGGACTGGACCCACAACATGCAGCATTGGTACCGCCGGACGCAGCTCGCCACGCGGCTCCTCCGGAACACGCTCATCTACACCGATCCCTGGTTCGTCACGCGGACCAAGTGGAGCGAGTACTACATGAGCTACCTCGCCTGCAACATGCCCGAGTGTCAGGCAGCCACCCACACGACGCACTGCTACTATCCCTCCTGGCGGCCCCTTGCGGAGAAGCACTACCGCCGGCGCAAGGCGGGCTACCACCTGTATCTCAACGGGCGTCCCCTCCCCTCCGATGAGTCGCGCCTCACGTGGACCTACGACTCCTTCGAGGCGTATCGGCGGAGGACGGAAGGGAAACTTGCGGGATGGTTCGCCACCTTGGCGCTGGGGACGAAATGCCTAGCGAGCTACAACGAGTCTCAGGCTCTCGTCGCGGCGAGCGAAGCCCGCACCGATTGGATCCCCCTGCCGCCCGCCGCGAAACTCGAGAAGGTGACGCGCGTCCTCCAGAGCGGAAAGGATGAAGACTACGAGTACCTCTTCGACGCCGAGCGCAACGCCGTGAGGCTCCGCATCGAGGACGCAGCCGGCGATGTCCTCTACTACCGCATCCGCTATCGCGTGGAGGGCGCTTGAGGATTTCCTCTCGGCGGGTCTGGCGGTCGGCGGGAAGCGCGGGCGGTCAGGGCGCGCTCGCGGCTAAGCGCACCCCCGTGAAACCGTAGGGATAATCTTCCCGGCTGTAGAAGCGCGCTGTAGACCGGATGAACTGCGGGCCGGTATTGAACGCGCCACCCCTTAGAACCCGATAGCTTCCGATCTTCGGGCCGGGCGGGTTCCGGCTGGGTGCGTGACGGTAGTACTCGCTGTCATACCAGTCCGCGCACCACTCCCAAACGTTGCCGGCCAGGTCGAGGACGCCGTAAGGACTTGCGCCTGAGGGGAAGGCGTCAACGGGGCTGGTCCAGGGAAAGCCGTCCAGCGCCTCTGCCGGAGCAGGTTCGGAGGTTGCTGGGGACGGCTCTTGGGTTGGGGGTATCGGTGGCTGGAGGCTCTCTTTTGTCTGCTGCAATCGCTGTGCGTAATTGGCGCGATAGACGCCGGTTGCGTCCGGAGCGCCATTTCCCCACGGATACATTGCTAGGTTCGGGCGGGCGGGCTTCTCCCATTCGGCTTCGGTCGGCAGGCGCCGGCCGGCCCACCGAGCATAGTTCAAGGCTTCCTTGTAGGTTACGCCGATCACTGGTTTGTCGGTGCCGGCCAAGCGGGGATCGCCCCAATAGAAGGGCGCCTCTGCGCGGGTCGATCGCATGTATTGCTCCCAAAGCGCGTTCGTTATGGGGGTTGCGTCGATGTAATACGCGTCGAGATAGACCATGTGCTCCGGGCGCTCATCCTCGAGACCATCATCCGACCCCATGCCGAACTCGCCCGCGGGAATGAGGATGAGTATGGCGCCGTCCACAAGCGACAGGATCCGTGTCGGAAGGTGAGTCCCGGGGGCGGCTTGGGAGTCGGGCGCGACCACATAGCCCGGAGGCTGCAACTTGAGGGTCTCTTCGAGGAGACGGGAGCCTTCCTGGTCAGCCGGATCGGCGTCAAGGACCGTGAGGGCGGCATCCTCGGCTTGGCAGCGCAGACGCTTGCCGAGGGCCTCATACCCTGTTTGGAGTATGGTCTGTGCGTCGAGTTGCGGGCGGGTCAGGTTGAGCACGCACCGGAAGCCGACATTGCCGCCTCTAGCGAATGGTTCCATGCTTCCACGACTGGATGCGCGCAGGTCGAAGGGGATATTGTTGTAGGAACCGCCTCGGATGATTCGGCGCGCGCCTATGGCAGGGGTGGAGGGTGGGCACAGTTCGTAGGCGGTCCAGGAGTACCAGTCAGCACACCATTCCCAGACATTGCCGGCAAGATCCTGACAACCCGAGGGATTGGCTCCCGCCGGGAAGGAGCCGACGGGCGCACGGGCGGGGATTGGAGCATCCGGGTCGGAGCCAAGGAAGCTGGCGCGGGGTTTGAGGCTTGCGTCCGGGGGTTCGTCGCCCCAGGGGAAGGGCCGGGACTTGGGTCCGCGAGCCGCCTTTTCCCACTGGACTTCAGTGGGCAGGGACTTGCCGGCCCAGCGGGCGTAGGCAGCGGCTTCGTAGAACGTCACGCCGGCTGCGGGGAGGTCGTCGGCCCCCTCTAGAACCCAGTCGGGGAGGGCGGTTGCGGTCTCAGGGGCGAACCGCCGCAGGTCGGCGATGGTCACCTCGTATTTATCGATGTAGTAAGTGGTTACGTCGATCTGGCGGATCGGTTGCTCGTCGGGGCGGCCGGTGGCAGAGCCCATCGAGAAGGAGCCTGCAGGAACGAGGGCCATGGGGACGCCGTCCGGAGCCATGATCTCGAGAGGAAGGCTGGTGGAACGGTCAAGGCCCTTCCCCGCGTCCTTGAAGCCGGGTGGAAGTTGGGCGGGCGAAGCGGCAGACGCTCCTTCCGGAGCGTAGAGCCAGAGGAGAAATGCGATTAGAGGAAGGGAAAGAGGACGCATTCAAGGCCCGCTGGTCTTGGAGGGGCCGGACGTATACTGGGTCAGGACGCCGGCGATGAAGAGGACGGCAAAGGCGGCGAAAAGTATAATGGCCTGGCGGCCTCCTTGAGAGAGGTCGCGCAGGAGATCTCCTCTGCGGACGGCGTCGAAGGCTGCTGTGATCTCCTTGTGGAGGAAGAGAGACCAGCAGGCGATCACGGCGGAGGCAGCGCCTTCAAAGGCAGTTCCGGCGATGATGAAGAACTTGCCGAGCACGAGGGCGAGGACGCCGCCCAGGGTGAAAGCGAGGACGCCAAAGAGTATCTTGGGGGTGGTGTGGATATTCCCCGTGTAGGCGAAGGTGAGAACGCAGGCGAGGGTGCCGCCGAATATGAAGAGGCCGACTACGAAGGAGGCTACGAAGAGCAGGCCGCCCACGATTCCGATGATAACGGCAAGGATGACGGCGGCGATCGTGCTGCCAAAGAGGGAGCCAAGGAGAAAGCCTGCTATGCCGCCAAGGAGGGAACCCAGGAAGGCAAGGTAGGCGAAGAAGAGGCGGAAGCCGGCGAAGCAGATGACGAGGCCGTAGATGAGGAGGAGCGCCGCGAGGACGATTCCCGGGGTGATCAGCTCAGATAGGCGCATAGAAGAGGGTTTCCTGCGGGGTAGGTTGGCATTAGAGGGAATCCGTAGGCTCGCCTGCCATCTTGGAGAAGATGCGCTCGAAGTCGTCGTGGGAATAGAACTCGACGAGGATGCGCCCATGGCCCTTCTTGGGACCCTCGGCTATGAGGACGCGTGTTCCGAGGGCGGCGCGAAGGCGGTCCTCCAGGCTTCGGATCTGGGCGCTCTTGGCTTTCTCGGGATGGGCCTTGCCGCGTGTTTTATGGGTTTCCCGGAGGCGGGCGATTAGGTTCTCCACCTGTCGAACGGAGAGATCCTCGCGGACGATCCGTTCCGCGAGCCTGGTCTGCTCATCGGCGGGAGTGAGGCCGAGAAGGGCGCGGGCGTGTCCAAAAGTGATTGTTCCACGTGAAACAAGGGTCTGGACATCCTTCGGAAGGTCCAGGAGGCGAAGGGTATTGGCAAGGTTCACGCGGGAGATGCCCAAGCGGGAGGCAGCCTGCTCCTGAGTGAGCTGAAACTCATCGATCAGGCTGCGGTAGGCCTGCGCGCGCTCGATGGCGTTGAGGTCCTCCCTCTGGATGTTCTCGATGAGCGCCAATTCCAGCACTTTCTCGTCCGTGACGTCACGGATGACCGCGGGAATGGTATCGAGGCCGGCAAGCCGAGCTGCCCGCCAACGGCGCTCCCCGGCGATCACCTGGTAGCCTTTCTGGCTCCGGCGGAGGATAATGGGCTGGAGGAGGCCATTGTCATTGATGGACTGGGCGAGCCCGGCTAAGGCTTCCTGGTTGAAGTCTTTCCGAGGCTGGCGGGAGTTGGGGACGATGTCGTCGATGTTGACGAGACTGACCTCCTCAGACGGGACGAGGGTCTCATCCTGAATAAGGCTGTCCAGCCCCCTACCGAGCTTCTTTTGAGTCATTGGTCAGGACCTCCCGAGTGAGTTCGATATAGGCGCGGGCGCCCTTGGATCGAAGGCTATACTCCATGATGGACAGCCCATGGGATGGGGCTTCGCTGAGGGCGACATCGCGGGGGATAATCGTGCGATAGACGAGCTTTCCGAAGAATTCCTTGACTTCCTGGGTGACTTCCTGGGCGAGCTGCAGGCGAGGGTCGTACATGGTCATGACGATCCCCTCGACGATGAGGCCCCCTCCGCGCTGACGTCCGATCTTCTTGATGGCCTGGGTGATCTTGCTGAGGCCTTCCATCGCGTAGTATTCGCACTGGATGGGCACGATGACAGACTGGCAGGCGTAGAGGGCGTTGAGGGTCAGGGTGCCAAGGGACGGGGGGCAGTCGATGAGAATCACGTCATAATTGGCGGAAATAAGCTCGAAAACCCGGGAAAGGCGCTTGAGCTTGTCGCTCATGTGTTCGAGGCTCGCCTCGACGTCGACGAGTCGGGGAGATGCCGGGAGGAGGTCGAGGTGCTGTCGCATGGAGGGGAGGACCATTGTCGGTGCGGAGTCGGGTTCGAGGAGATAGTGGAAGCCTCGAGCTGTCGGTGGAGGGGTGATCCCGAGGCCGCTGGTTGCGTTCCCCTGGGGATCGAGGTCCACGAGCAGGCATCTCTTGCCCGCCAGCGAGATGCCCGCGGAGAGATTGACAGAGGTGGTAGTCTTGCCGACTCCACCTTTCTGATTCGCGATTGCGATGATTCTGGTCATTGCAGCCGGCGAGCAGGAAAGTGTTCCACGTGAAACATTCTGTCGGGGAGGTGCGGTAAAGCAAGAAAAATCGGAAGAATTTTTGTTGTATGGGGGTCGGGCAAACCGTATAATGCTGGGCTTTGGTAGAGAAGAGAACTGCAGGCGCGTAGGCGCATGGCAAGCGCAAGGCTAAAGGTAACGTTCCGGGGGACGGTACAGGGCGTCGGGTTCCGTTACACGGCTTGCGAGGTGGCGGAGGGGTTTGAGGTCGCCGGCTACGTGAAGAACATGAGGGATGGGAGCGTCGAGATGGTGGCGGAGGGGGAGAAGGAGGAGCTTCTATCGTTCCGCGGGGCGATTCTCGATAGGATGGGAGGATATGTGCGCGGGCAAGAGGAGGAATGGGGGCTCGCCAAGGGGGAGTTTGCAGAGTTCCGAGTGGCGTTCTAGGGCTGGAGGAATCTAATGGCAGGAGCGGTTTCCGGTTCGGTGAGTGGATTGCTGTGGTCGGTGCCGCCAATCGCGAGGAATACGTTCCGGGAAGCGGTGCGGCAGCCGGTGTTCTGGATCATCGTATTCGTCACGATAGGGCTCATGTGGCTGACGGCGAATATCCCTCTCTGGACGATCGCGGGGGCGGGCGAGAACGAGAGGATGGCGAAGGATATCGGTTTGGCGACGGTCACGCTGTGCGGGCTGCTCGTGGCTGTTTTCGCGTCGTCAAGCGTGATTTCGGACGAACTTGAGAAGAAGACGGCACTTACGGTGCTTTCAAAGCCGGTGACGCGGGGGCAGTTTGTGCTTGGGAAGTATATTGGGATTGCGCTGGTGGTGCTTCTTGCCTGCGCTATCGTCGGGGCGATCCTGATCGTCTTTACGAGCTGGTACGTGATCGGGCCAAGAGAGGGGGAGTACGTGGATCACCCGGACGCGAACGTGCGGCACGAGCTGATCCAGAGGATTCGGCGGGACCGGATCGTGGCGGCGCACACGATCGCGCAGGGGACTGTGCTTTCGTACCTTCAAGTGATGCTGTTGGCTTCGGTTTCGGTGGCGATCTCGACCAGGGCGCCTATGGTCGTAAACGTGACGTCGTGCGTGGTTCTCTTCATCGTGGGACGGATGGCGGACTGGATGCGCTCCCTCATACCGGGGGACGGGGCGGTGCTCAAGAAGGTATGGGCGGTGGCGTATTCGATTCTGCCAAACCTTGACAACACGTACGCGCAGATGACGCTTGCGCAGGGCAGGACCGTAAGCTGGGAGTACATGGGGTGGGTGACTCTGCACGCGGGGATCTATGCGGTCGGGGCTCTGCTCCTTGCCACATATCTCCTGAGGCGCAGGGAGATAGCCTAACAATATAAACGGCAGGTAGTTATGGGTTAACCGCCGAGTCGGCGTGCGGAAGTCGTCGTCGGTTATATACCCCATATGGGGCATACGGCTTTCTTAGAATGGTGCATGGGGGGAGGCTGACGGGAAGTCGGGGGTTGAGAAAGGGTTGGAGATGGAGGGAGAGGGGGTGGTAGAGGGACTTGGGGGGTGGGAGGGCGGACGGCGGGAGGTCAAGGAGGTCATGGGGTGGCGGTGCGCGTACGTTCCCCGAGGAGGACGATATCGCGGAGGGAGCGTTCGTTTCGAGCAGCCATCCATCGACGCATGAACTGGGGGTCGCGGGCGATCTGGGCGACGGCGGCGAGCGCGCGCAGGTGGAAGTTGCGTTCGTCGCGGGTTCCGACGAGAACGAAGACGGCGTGGACGGTGCTCGCCTGATCGGAGAAGCGGATGCCCTGGCGGGAGCGGGCCAGCACGATGTCGAAGATCTTTTCGCCCTCGATGACGACGTGGGGGATCGCCAGTTCGGGACTGAGGACGGTGCTGCTCTCGTTCTCGCGCGCCAGGAGAGACGCGGCGAGGACCGGAGCATCGGTCTTGGTGCGGTCGGAGAGTTTCGCGGCGACGAGGCGAAAGAAGTCCTCGGGGGTGGAGGGGCCATCGAGGTCGAGGACGGGACAGGTCTCGACCAGGGAATCGAAGCGGTCCTCGGCGATCTCATCGCGCTGGCGGATGACCTCGAGGAGTTCCGCTTCGAGGGAGCCTGTAACGAGGCGGCGGTCGGTGAGGCGCTCGATGAGATGCAGGAAGGCGAACTCAAGGGTGACGCGCCTGCGGCCGTAGAACCAGTAGAGGCAGGAGCTGGCGACGATGAGGAGGGAGGTCATGAGGAGAGCCGGCAGGCCCATCTCCAGGAGGATGAAGGCGAATCCGAGGATGCCCGCGATCTGGAGCCAGGGATAGAGGGGGGCGCGGAAGCTCGGTCGGTAGTTCTGGAGGCGGCTTTCCCGGAGGATGATGACGGCCGCGCAGGAGAAGAGGTTGGTGAGGATGAGGACGATGGAGGCGGTCTCCACGAGGACGTCGAGTTTGAGGAAGAGGGACAGGATGATGAAGGCGCCCGTGAGGAGGAGGGCGTTTTGCGGGGTGCCGCGCCGGGCATGGATCTTGCCGAAGAGCTCGGGGAAGAGGCGATCGCGGCTCAGGGGGACGAGGGATCGGGCGGCGGTCATGATGCCGGCGTTGGCGGTGGTGAGGAATGCGAGGATGGCGGCGACGCTGAGGGCGATGCGTCCGTTCCGGCCGAGGAAGACGGCGGCGCCATCGGAGATCGGGGTCAGGGAGTTTCCGAGTTGGGTCGGCTCCAAGACGCCGATGGTGACGCCAACCATGAGCACGTAGAATACGGTGACGATGAGGAGGGAGACGAGCATGCCCAGGGGGATATTCCGGGTGGGGTTTTGGATTTCCTCTGCGACGCTGGCGACCTTGAGGAGGCCGGCGTAGGAGATGAAGACGTATCCGGAGACGGAGAAGACGGCGACGGCTCCGCCGGGGGCGAACGGCTCGAAGCGCGTGAGGCTTACCTTGGGCGAACCGGCGATCACGTAGAGGAGCATCAAGGCGAAGAGACCGAGGACGAGCGCGACCTGGATGACGCCGGCCTCTTTGATGCCGAGGAGGTTGACGCCTACGAAGAGGAGGCAGGCGACTCCGGCGATGACATGGATGTCGAGGGGGAGGAGGGCGGCGACGAAGATCGCCATGCCGGCCAGCGCGAAGGCGCTCTTCATGGCGAGGGCGAACCAGCTCAGGACTCCGGCCACCGTGCCGAGGCCCGGCCCCATGCTTCGAATGACGGTGTAGCAGTCCGCGCCGGCTTTGGGCAGGGCAGTGGACATCTCGGCGATGCTCAACATGCCGGGAAGCGACAGTAGGCCCGCCAGGAGGTAGCAGACTATGATCGAGGGCCCCGCTTTCGCGTAGGCCAGGCCGGGAAGGACGAAGAGCCCCGAGCTGATCATTGCGCCGGATGCGATGCAGAACACCGCGAGCAAGCTCAGACGTCTCTGCAACGGCATCGGCATTTTCCGGTCTTGAGGATCTGCCAAGTTCTAACCGGCTGGTTTTCGGCGGCAGGATTATACCGTGTCGCGCGAAGGCTGGATAGAGCGAAGCGTACGGGAGAGGGGATCAGGGGGCGGGCCTTGTGCAGATGGAGCTGGGGCGTATAGTTTTCGCAAGGTAGTCGTGGTGAAGGAGAGTAGAGATGCGCAAGGCGCTCCTAGTGTGTGCGGTCATGGTGTTGGCGGGGGCGTTCGCGCA
>JAZDKG010000031.1:0-2280 GCA_043803205.1 Planctomycetota bacterium | reverse complement strand
GGGCGGGAGCGGACGCGGGAGGCGATCCGGCTCGTCGCGGAAATCCTGGGCGAGCACGGGGGGACGCTTTTCTGGGAGACGTGCCAGGACGATCCGGGGGGGCAGCACGAGGAAGCGGAATACTTCCAGGGGATGACGGGGGAGATCCCGGGGAACGCGTTCATCGTCATCAAGCCGTATTACTGGGACTATCATTCGGGGTATCCGAGGCACCCGCTTTTTGAGCGGATCAGGACGGACGCGGAAGGGCGGTCGCCTTACATCACGAGCGTGCAGTTGGCGGGGGAGTACCGGGGCGTCCACAAGTTCCCCTGGAGCATGGTGGAGGAGTGGAGCGGGCTCATGTCCGACGTGGTGAGGACCGGGCAGGCGGGCCTGTGGGTGATGGCGATCGTGGAGTACAACGAATGGGACCATCCGCTCAACATGGTGAACTGGCACGCGCTGTCGCGGTTCTTTCGAGAGCCTCTTGCCGATCCGAAGGGGCTAGCGCTCGAGTGGGCTGGGAAGACGTTCGGGGAGGAAGCGGCGCCGACGGTGGTGGAGATCGTGGACAGGATGACGCGGGCGGGGAGGCGGATGTTCGAGTTCGAGGGGCTGTGGACGCAGCTCCACAGCCGGTACCCGGAACTCCTGTATTTGGACACGAGGCTGTGCGGGCCGTGCCGGCAGAGCCCGCGGCGGGCGGGAATGATGGGGCACACGTGGCCTCTCCACATGTACAGCGAGGCGCGTCAGAAGGAGATCAAGGCGGATGCGCGGACGCGGCTCATCTTTACGCCTGAGAGGATCACGCGGGAGCTTGCGGCGAGGATGATCGCCGAGAAAGACGAGGCGATTCGACTTGTGCGCGAGGCGGTGGGGCTGTGGGAGGAGCTTGAGGGGAAGATCGACGGGGGCATGTACGAGAAGGTTCGCAAGCTCCTCAGGGGGAACGTCGACGACGCGATCTTGTGGCGGATGGGGATGGAGCTTTACATGGACATGAAGCTATGCACGCTCACGGAGGGGAGGATCGACGAGGCGCTGGAGGAATGCGCGAGGCTGGGGCTTAAGGGGACGATCGTGGACGCGCCGCTCGATCCCGATCCCAATCTGACCGATTGCTGCCACACACCGTCGTCGCTGAAGGTTTTCGCGGAGCAGTTGCGGCGGGAGATCCGGTCGCCTTACCTGGAGAAGCACTGCGCCGGGCAGAGCGGGGTGGATGACGTTCCGATCGAGTGGGACCAGGCCTCTGCAGAGACATGACAGGGGGGCGAGGGGTAAGGGAAAAGGGACGAAGGGGGAAATGACGAATGACGAATGACGAATGACGAGGGGAGGGCGATGACGAAATGACGAATGACGAATGGCGAATGGTGAGGGGAGGGCGATGACGAATGACCCGCCTTCGCCCTTCGACAAGCTCAGGGCTACGGCGGGCAGGCTCCGGGGGAGGGGGAGGAGTGAGCCACGAAGGCGGGGATTAAGGGGGAGGCGCGCGGTCACTTCACAGTGATCGGTCCGCTCATAATTTGGGAGAGGGGGAGGGCGCCGGTGAAGGATCCGTCCGAGGCGCGGAACTTTCTGTAGATCCTGACTCTCACGGGGTCGGGAGGGGAGCCGACGACGGCCCAATGGAAGAAGCCGTCGGGATCGGTGTGGACGTGAGAGGTCTCGAGGACGACGCACATGCCGGCGAGGGGACGGCCGTCGGCGTCGACCGCGCGTCCGCGGATGGAACGGCCGGGCTTCAGACGAAACTCCTCGAGGTCGAGGCCCGGGGCGACGGTGACGCGGCGGTACTGCGGCGCAAAGCCCGCTGCTTCCACGGTCAGGATATGCTCCCCCAGCGCAGCGGATTCGAAGCGGAAGGCGCCGCCGGCGTCGGTGCGGACCGTCGGGTAACCGTTCTCGGCGCGGATGGACTGGTAGCGGAGATCGGGGGCGCCGGGGATCTCGGGGGCGGCGTTCCACTGGTCAAGCTTGGCGTTCTCGGCGGGCTCGACGTGGGAGTCCGCGACGTAGCGGTTGGGAGCGAGTTCGAGCAAGGCGTCCGCGATGGGGGCGCCGCTTTCGTCGAGCACGCGTCCGGCAAGGGGCGTGACGGCAGGAGACACCATGAATCGCTCAACCGAGATGGGGAAGGTCCGGGTGCCGTTCTCCGTTCCGCCGATCGCGACGAGCTTGTTCGGACCCGCCTTGACGATGTCCACCTGTCCGGTGACCTCGTTCACGGAGAGATGGGAGAAGCTGACGCGGTCGCGCCAGGTGCGGCCGTTGTCGATGCTGAAGGCG
>JAZDKG010000030.1:0-5396 GCA_043803205.1 Planctomycetota bacterium | reverse complement strand
CATCTTCGCCATCGTCGCCGTCCCCACGATCGTCGTCGCCATCCTCAAGCTCCGCCGTCGGAACATGAGCGCCCTCCTCGAGGCGAGCGGCTGGGCCGTCAATCGCAGGATGCGCCTGACCGCCTCCCTCGGCAGACTCTTCACTCGCGTCCCGCCCTTCCGCGAAGACGCTGAAAAAAGACGCTTCGACCTCGCACGAAGCTTTCTCACGAGGGTTTCTTCGCACAAGAGGGACTAATCGCGCGGCGAGATCGCAATGCCTGAGCCTCTGAACCTCCTCTGGATCATGAGCGACCAGCAGCGCTACGACTGCGTCGGCGCGTTCGGCGGCCGACAAGCGCGAACCCCCCATCTCGACCGACTCGCCGCCGAGGCCGTCCGCTTCGACCGCCACTACACCACTTGCCCCCTCTGTATCCCCGCGCGCTCGAGCCTCGCCACCGGACGCTATCCGCACTCCTGCGGCGCAACCGTCAACGGCATCTTCTGGGACGACGGCGAACTCGACCACGCCCGACTCGCCCCCGGCCGGCGCACCGCCGGAGAACGCCTCCTCGACGCCGGCTTCCGCGTCGCACAGGTCGGCGTGGACCACGTCCTCACCGTCCCCCCCGACCGCCAGCGCCGCGCCTTCGACCTCTTCTACGACTTCTCAGACTACGGGAGCTACGCCCGCGAAAAGAACCTCCCCGGCTACGACCCCGCGAACCATCAGGTCGAGTGCGCCGATCAGATCGGAGCCTCCTCCCGAACCTGCCGCTACAGCGGCCCCCAGCCGGGCCGACATCCGGCGGCCGCTTCCGATTTCCTCGACTTCGTGTTCGCCCGCGAAGCCGCCGACTTCCTCGCAGGACAAAAGGTCGGCCCCTGGGCGCTCTTCGTGTATCTCTGGGCCCCCCATCCCCCCCTCGTCTGGCCCGAGCCCTACTGCTCCATGTACGATCCCGCCGACGTCGTCCTCCCTCCCAATGTGGGCGTGCGCGGCGAAGGACGCTCCCTCCTCCACGATCGCCACGCCCCGGGACAGCTCGGCGCCTTCCTCGAAAACAGGGACGACTGGAAACGCACCTGGGCCGCCTACCTCGGCGGCTGCACCCTCGTCGACGACGCCCTCGGCCGGGTCCTCGCCGCCGCTCGCTCCCGCGACGACTGGGACCGCACCGTCGTCGTCTTCCATCCCGACCACGGGGAACAGCTCGGCGCCCACCGCTGCTTCCAGAAGATGGTATGCTACGAGGATTCGATCCACCTGCCCCTGATCATATGCGCTCCGGGCGCTTCCCCCGGTCGAACGCGCGCCCTCACCTCCCACGTCGACATCCTTCCCACGCTCCTCGACTACGCGTGCGTTCCCCTCCCCGACGGCCTCCAGGGCCGCTCCCTCCGGCCGCTCGTCGAGGATCCTTCCGCCCCCTTCGACCGCGACGAAGTCTTTTGCGAATACAATGGAAACGCCGGATGGAGCTTCTTCCAGCGCTGCGTCGTCTCGCCGCGATGGAAATACATCCGCAACGTCGGCGTCGACGAGGAGCTTTACGACCGCCAGACCGATCCCTTCGAGCTCAGGAACATCGTCCGCTCCGCCCCCGCGGGGGTGCTCAAGGACATGAGGACGCGCTTGCAGGCTTGGATGGAGCGGACCGGCGACTTCCTTCTCGCCGGAAGTTGACCCGCCCCCGGCTTCGCCCGCTGGAATCCGGCTCCTCTCTTCCGCGTCTCGGAAGCACGCGTTCCGTCGCGTCTCTGTCAAGTTATCGAGGATTCCAAACGATCAGAACGATCGTTTCCGCCGGACGACGGCCAAGACCGTCAGCCCCGCCATAGCTAGGACCACGGACGCCGGGACCGGTACCAGCGTGGTCTCGGGCTCGAGGTACTGCCCGTTGGCAAGCCCTGCCAAAAGCGCCGCCACCGTCGCGGCCCCGGACTTCGCCATGAGCAGCCCCTCGGCGTTCAGGTTCCCAAACACGTCGTCCGTGCTGTGGTAGTAAGGATAGTAGGGCATCCCCGTCTCCGGGTCGAACCCGTCGATGAGCAGAAGCGCCGGCCACCCGTACCACCAGAAGTTGAAGTGGTCGCTCGCCCCCAGTCCCCACCAGTCCGTCCCATCCGTCCCGTCCCCGTCGCTCCCATACAGCATCTCGATCTCGAGCCCCGTGTTGTACTCCGCCGCCGCCTGCGCCAAAGCCTCCGCTAACCACGCGGAATCAAGGTAGCTCGCCACGGGCGGCGGAAACAACTGCGCCAGATACTCCAGGATCAGCTCCGTCAAATACGGATCCCCGCCCGTCTCCTGCTCGATGTACTCGATGATGTACGGGTGCTGCGTGATGTCGAACGTGTTCCCCGTGTAGCTCACTACCTGCATGACGCCGGCCCCGTTGTTGAACTGGCTGGCATACGCGATCATGTCCATGTTGATCGCCGCCCCCACGTTCTCCGGATCGGGTGTCAGCTGCTCCTGCGGCCACAGGTCGTTCTCATCGACGATCCAGTCTCCGGTGATGTCGATCGGGTCCCCGTTCTCGTCGTAGAAATAGTCCATCACCCACTCGATGTCGTAGTACAGCTCCTTCGTGTGCGCGTCGCTCCCCACAAGCCCGATCTCCTCCGACCCGAACGCCACAAACCGGATCGTCGATTCGAAACTCGCCCCCGACGTCGCCAGAGCCCGCGCCACCTCGAGCACCCCCGCCGTCCCGCTCGCATTGTCGTCCGCCCCGGGCGCTTCGTTCTCGGGCTGCAGGAAATTCAGAATCCCCTCCAACGTCGCCTCCACTTGGTCGAACCCGATCGCCGTCGAGTCGTAATGGCTCGTCACGTAGTAGATCGGGGCGTTCGGATTCGTCCCCGGCAGTTCCCCCACCACGTTGTACGCCGGAACGACGTCCATGAGGTCCGCCGTCGGAAGCTCATACTCCTCCATCGTCACTGTGAGGCCCCAGCTCAGAAACAGATCCCGGATCCACTCCCGCGCCTCCAAGTTCCCCGCGTACAGGCCGTGCACACCGTCCATGTAGCTGTTCCTCGACCCGATCCCGTCGGGCGTCGCCGCACCCATGGAGTCCAGCGCGTCGATCCACAGCGCGATGTTGCTGTTGGCCGGATTGAGGATGTCGTCTACAATGCCTTGAACGATCGGATCGGCCTGCACGGAAAGCGAGCACAGGCTCAAGCCCAGAACGACTGCCGGGAGAAAATACTTCATTCGCCGCGCCCTGTGTGTGATACCTTCCAACACCCTTACCGTAGCTTCCGAAAACGCCTCATGCAAGCTGTTTTGCTGAATTCTGAAAAAAATTTTTCTTGGCCCCCCTCGTCTCCTCCAGGTCGCGACACCGTACGATGACGATACGCAACAAAAGGCAGGCATTGCGCAGAATGTACGACCTCCTCCTCGCTCGCTTCGGCCCTCAGCACTGGTGGCCCGGCGACACCCCTTTCGAAGTCGCCGTGGGCGCGATCCTCACCCAGAACACCAACTGGACGAACGTCGAGCGGGCCATCGCCAACCTCAAGCGTGCGCGTGCGCTCTCCGTGCGCGCCCTCCTCGCTCTCTCCCACGCCGATCTCGCCGCGCTCCTCAGGCCCGCCGGCTACTTCAACGTGAAAGCAATGCGCCTGCGCGCGTTCCTTCTCTTTCTTGAAACGGAATACCGCGGCAGCATGAAGCGCTTCGCCGCCGACCCCCGCCCCGACAGGCGCGCTCGACTTCTCGCCGTTAAAGGGATCGGCCCCGAGACAGCCGACTCGATCCTTCTCTACGCCCTCGACGAGCCGACCTTCGTGGTCGACGCTTACACCCGACGCATCCTCTCCCGGCACCGCCTCATCGAGCCCGACGCGTCCTACGACGCCATCCGGAATCTCTTTGAGGACGCCCTGGAGAGAGATGCGCGTCTCTACAACGAGTATCACGCCTTGCTTGTCGCCTGCGGGAAAAGGTTCTGCCGCTCCAAGATGCTCTGCTCGGCTTGTCCCCTGCGACCCCTCCGCCGATCTGCGCGCCTGGACCGCTCGCCCCTCACGCGGACTTGAACAGCGCCGCCATCTTCTCCTTCCTTGCCCGATCCAGGAGCGCCGCCAAGAGCTCGTCCATCTCCCCCAGGAGGAAACGGTCCAGGCTGTGACTCGTGAAGTTGATCCGATGGTCCGTCACCCGGTTCTGCGGAAAGTTGTACGTCCGGATCTTCTCGCTTCGGTCCCCCGTCCCGATCTGGCTCCGGCGCTCGCTGGCCCGCGCCTCCTGCTGCGCGCGAAGCTTCATCTCGAAAAGCCGGCTTCGCAGCACCTTCATCGCCTTCGCCCGGTTCTTGTGCTGGCTCTTCTCGTCCTGGATCGACACCACCAGTCCCGTCGGAACGTGCGTGATTCGCACCGCCGACGACGTCTTGTTCACCTTCTGGCCGCCGGGACCGCTCGCCCGGAACGTGTCCACCTGGAGGTCCGCCGGATCGATCTCCATGTCGATCTCCTCCGCTTCCGGCAGCACCGCCACCGTGCACGCCGACGTGTGAATCCGCCCCTGCGTCTCCGTCTTGGGCACCCGCTGCACCCGGTGCGTCCCCGATTCGAAGCGCAGCAGATGGTACGCTAGGTCCCCTTCCACCCCGAACACGACCTCGCGGAGCCCCCCCAGCTCGGTCGCGCTCACGTCCATCACCTCGACCTTCCATCCCTTGCGGGTGGCGAAGTGCGAGTACATGCGGAAAAGGTCCGCCGCAAACAGACACGCCTCGTCTCCCCCCGTTCCCCCCCGGATCTCCATGATCACGTTCCGGTCCGAGTGCTCGTCGGCCGTGAGAAAGGCTTCGCGGATCTTCTGCGCCGTCCGCTCAAGCTTACGCTCCGCGTCCGCGAGCTCCTCCCGCGCTAGCGCCGCGATCTCCGCGTCGCTGTCCTCGCAGTGCCGCTGCGCCTCCTGCCGGGCCGCCTCGAGCTCCCGGTATTCCCGGTACATGCTCACCTTCTTCGCCAAGACCCCGTGCTCCTTCGCGATTCCCGCATACCGCGCCCCGTCCGCGATGACCTTCGGGTCCGCTAAGGCCCCCTCCAGCTCCCGGAAGCGCTCGTCAAGCTCGGCGAGCTTCTCGATGAGCTTGCCGTCGAACTCCTCGGACGTGTCCATGTATTCGCTCCGCCGGTCCCCCGGTACAGAAAACCGCCGTGCGGAACGTCAGCCTCCGCACGGCGGACCCTGTTCGTGCTAAGCTTCTGCCCGCCCCTTCCAGCCGTACCGCTTCTGGAACTTCTCCACCCGCCCCGCCGTATCCACCAGCTTCTGCTTCCCCGTGTAGAACGGATGGCACTTCGAGCAGATCTCGACGTGGATCGCCTTCCTCGTGCTGTGCGTCTTGAAGCTCTCCCCGCACCCGCACGTCACCGTCGTCTCGACG
>JAZDKG010000029.1:0-26658 GCA_043803205.1 Planctomycetota bacterium | reverse complement strand
GCCGTACCCTGGCGTCAGATACGGATGCGGGAGTTGCCCCGACGGCGGATGCTCAATCAGTGGTATGATCGTCTCGATGTACTGATGCACGCGGTCGCAGAGCTCTGCTTCCATAGTCCGTTTCCTCGACAAGTGTGTCTCCAGGTCCTTATTGACTCCGTCCGCATGTGACCCCCGCCCCGCCTGCTCGACCGACGTGCCGCCCGTCCCATCCTTCCTGGCCTCTCCTATCGTCATCCCATGCTCCTGCATCATACTTCTCGCCCCGACCAGCGCAAAGCTTCCACCTTTCATTCGAGCGAAGCGCCCCGCTTTTCCTAATGGCGCCCCCGGACCTTGACGATGGAAGCTGATGAGGCCTTTCACGCCCTCTTGCGGGAGAGCCCGTGTCTATTGATCTTGCTGCACCGGTGTTGCCCGAGACCCTTGCGTCCAGCGATCCCGCCTCAACCGGGATCCCGCCACGGCGGGACTGCGCGATCCGCCTCATCCACGGCAAAACCCCCGAAGCCCTCCTCGACCTCGACGAGCGCTTCGACCTCCTCCTCACCGATCCGCCTTACAACTCCAAACGCAAGTCCTGCTTCGCCCTCTCCTGGCAGAAGCACCAGAACCGCGACTTCGGCCCCTGGGACGCTAGCGAAAATGTGGATTACTCGTGGCTCGCCCCCGTCGTCACGCGCCTCCTCGCCGAGAATGCCGCCATCCTCATCTTCTCCCCCTTCGAGCGCCTCGGCGACTACGAGGCGGCCCTCGCATCCCTCGGCTGCACCTACAAGACCGCAATCGTGTGGCACAAGACCAATGGCGTCGTCCATGTCCCCGCCTACAAGAGCTCCTGCGAAGCCATCGTCTACGCGATCAAAGGCCGCCCCTTCTTCCGCCGCTGGGAAACCCAGAAAGCCTTCGCCGCCCACAACTTTATCGAAGGCGCGAGCTGCATGGGGAATGAGCGCCGCCTCTGGGATCACCCCACCCAGAAACCCGAGTACGTCCTTACGCGTCTGCTCCTGCGCCACAGTCGCCCCGGCGACTGGGTCCTCGACCCCTTCATGGGTGTTGGCTCCGTCCCCGCGAGCTGTTTCAAGAACGCCCGCAACTGCGTCGGCGTCGAGCTCGATCCCCTGTACTACAAGAAATCCCTCCTGCGCCTGCGCGCCCTGACCGAAACCTTCGCCTGACCCCCTATCCGTCTTCTCTTGGCCCCAAGACTTGGCTGTACGGGGGAAAGGCGTCGGAGAACCTCGCAGAGCCGCATGGCGAAATATCCCCCGGGAAGTCTGCTGGGTCGCCATACGAAATCAGTCTTCTTGATGTAACACATTGAAGGTAAATGGGTTATATATCCTTGCCCCGCTTGTCCTCCAGGCTTCGTGGGCAATCCGAGATCCCACGCTGGTAAGCGGACAAGTCTTAGAAAAAACGTGGGAAGAACCTTGACGGCGATTAATATATATATTACACTTGGCCCTAGAAGGATATGCAGGATATGCGCGGGTAGCCCTGTGGCCGAGGAAGTCGAGGTGCGCTAATTAGAAAGTCGTTGGGATTGCATTCGCAGAAGGGGCACGGCGGTTCCCACGATCACGCACGGTTCCTGCGGGAAGGCACTAGAGGTCCCCTCTACAAACGCTTGCAGAGCGTACTGATCGAGCGAATGCTCGAATCGAACGCCACGCACGGCACGGCCGTGGCTAGCATTGCCGGATTGTCGGATGAGTTGGGTATTTCGCCGGGGACTGTCCGCGCCGCCGTACGGGGACTCAGCAAGATGGGGTTGGTTCGAGCGGTCCCGAAGAGGGGGATCATCCTGACGTCGAGTCGCAGCGATCTCGCGGCGGCGACTCGGAAGATAACGGCCACCGATACGTTTCATCTCTTTGTCGGAGCGTCCTACGACCCTGCTCCGGTCCGCGACGGCGTGTTGGAACGGTACGCGGCCGGGATTCAAAGCGGGCTGCATTCGGCGGGATACACGCTCTCGGTATCCCATCTGCCGACGCGGGGCGCCGTGGGCTTCGTGGCGGATAAGCTGAACGAAGCGCCAGGCGGCTGCTTTCTAGCGTGTCGCTCTGCGGAGCTTCAGGAGATCATCGACCTCGCGGAGCGCCGGGGCTTGCCCTTCGTGTTGCTTCCGACGGCGAACACATACAGGTACGCCTTGCGCGCCCGGTCTCGTTTCCCGACCGTCGACTTTGAGCGCGAGGACTGCGTGCGCGAAGTTGTGGGCAAGCTCTGGCAGGCCGGGCATCGCCGGCTGGCTGTCGCCGGCAGCGGCGGAACGATCGCCCGGACCCTCGGCGCCTTCATCGACGCGGTGAATGCCTTCGAGATCACCTTGGACGGCAAATGCCTCTTCTTGTCCGAGGTCTGGCTGGGCGCCGACATCTCCCTGCGCCGGGCCTTCGCCCGACACGTCGTGGAGAGGATCTTCTCCATGGACCATCGGCCGACGGCCATCTATTGCACGGACGGCACCCTCTCCGTGGACATCGTCCGGGAGTGCCTCGACCGCGGGCTCAAGGTCGGACAAGACGTGAGCCTCGTCACGACCGGCCTCTGCGCATTTGTCCAGGAACAATGCCCGATCGATCTGGCCGGCACCTATAGCTCCTACTTCGAGTTGGGTGAGACAGCCGCCAAGGTGATGCTCCAAACGGCTTCCGGCACGTTCAACGGTGACGAGATGATCTACCTGAAACGCATGTGGACCGATGGCTCGTCCCTCGGCCCGCCGCTCGTGATGCGACCGCAGACCCGAAGATCGCCTCGGCAAACGAATCTGGGAGAGGAGGTAATGTCGCCGGATCGGACTTCGACCTAGGTGGAAAGAACCTGCGGGAAAGAATCCAAGTTGGGATCGAAAGGAGGTGCCGCTGTGAATGACCAAACGAAAGGCGCCTGAAAGGTGGGGCCTTCCAGGCGCCGGCACACGAGCTCGGACCCCGCGCAACCTGAGCGGTTCGAGCTGTACGCCTGAATGTTATTGTGGAGAAAACTCCCTCAATCTCAAGAGGGAAACTAAGGAGATGCGCAGATGCCCAGTTACAATGAAAAGGCGTTTACGCTGATCGAGCTTCTGGTGGTGATGGTGATCATCGCCTTGCTCGTCGGCCTCCTGCTTCCGGCTTTAGGACGCGCCCGCGAGGAAGCGAGAAAGACGCAGTGCAGGAGAAACCTGAGGCAGATCGGGTTGGCGATGACGATGTATACGAATGACAACAAGTCGTACACCCCGTGTATCTACGGCTACTACGGACGGTCTGCGTCCGACGGCGGCTCCCACGCCTTGTACCGCCGGCAAGGATCGGTAGGCACGACGTTCAACATCACGACGATCAACTCCAGATCGGTGGCCGGCGGGGATGTCGCCGCGGGGATGATGTACCTGATCCCGAGAAACAACCGCGAGTTCGACGCCGCGGGCCCCGCCGCCGTCTGGGACGCCTACACCGAATCAAAGTTCCGTTCCATCGGCGGCCCCGGTATGCCCACGGGGATCGGGCTTCTCCTCTCGGGCGGCTACCTGACCCAGAAAGGCGCATCCGTCCTCGCCTGCCCGAGCAAAACGATCAACGGCGACGCCATGCGTGTCGCCAACGGGGTGAATGATCCGTACAGGGAGAGAACGGCCCATCAGTTTGAATTCGACAGCGAAGAGCCTTTCTTCACCAGTGGCGGCAAGTACTTCATGGGAAACGCCCTCATGTCCAGCAACGACGGAATGCGAAACAACCTCGGCGTAGGCTACCATCAGGGACATGGCTGGGATGAAGGAAACCCCACCAAGGACTGGCATCCGGTGCGCCCGTGCATCGACGTTGCGCAAGCGGCGATCTCCGCCCGGGGCGGCGGCGCGAAATGTGGCATCCTCGGAAGCTACGAGCTGCGCGACTCGACCTCCACCGAGGAGGTCCACTACGGCTCCTGGAAGATCGATGAAAAACAGGGACGGGCGGTTGCCAGCGACGCCGTCTACGCCTTCATGCCGCTTCAGATCGCATACGACTACTGCAACGTCACGGATACCTGGGGCTGGTGCATCACGTCCACCGGAGGCAACCCGGATCTCAACAATTCCAGTTACAACTTCTGGTGGGCCGCCAACCACGACAACGCCTACAACGTCCTCTTCACCGATGGCTCCGTGAAGACCTTCTCCGACGCGGGGCTGTCGATGAAGAAGAGCATCATTACGTGGATGAGGGGGCACCCTTGTATGTGGACGGGCTCTTGGTTCCTTCCGCTGCCCAGCGACAAGGTGGGACTCGTCTGGGAGACCTACCTCGACCCCCTCTATGCTCAGGACTAGAGGACGCCAGCGTGAGCACCCAATCGTGGAAGCAGCGGATCGGTGTTTCAACGCTCTTCATGCCCGCCTCCCGCGCTGAGACGTTTTTCGATGCGCTCGATCTCGCATTTGAAGCTGGTTGGAGATGCATCGAGATCGTGCCAGGCCTATGGCACGGCAACGCCGGGTACCCTCGGACGCGCTGGAGCGTGGGCATCGACCTCGACGAGATCTCGGGCGCCGAGCGGGACAGGCTCGCGAAGAGCCTGTCCCGCTTCCCCGTCCGCTGCGTCCACAGCTTGTGCGTCGACCTCAACGTCGCCTCCCGCAATCGCGGGATCCGACACGAATCGATCCGTCAATTCATGCTGTGCGCGGACCTCGCCCGCGACATCGGCGCCGTCGCCGCCACCTTCCACATCGGCCTCCCCAGTCCGGGCGACGTGATCGGCGACGAGCAGTTCGTCATCGAAAAGAACATCGACTTCGGCAAGCGCATGGCCGACTTCTGCGAGAAGCATGGTATCCTCGGCGGATACGAGAACCTGGGAAGCTTCCCGACCCTCTCTCAGATGGCCGAGATCATCGAAAAAGTAGACTCTCCGCGCTTCGGCCTGCACCTCGACGTCGGTCACGCGTGGCTTGTCGGACCCACGAATCCCGTCGAGTGGGTAACGAAGCTGGGGGAACATCTCGTCAACGTCCATATGCACGGCACCTATCACCGCCCGGACCGGGGATTCGAAAACCACCAGTCGCTCGCCCTCGACGATTGCACCGATTTCCCGTCTCTCCTGCGCGCCCTTGCCGCAAAGGGCTACAAGGGTCCCTTCATCCTCGAGATCATCGCCAAGAACATCAGTGCATACCTCGCCGCCGCCCAGGAGAGCTGCGACATTCTGCTCGGGGTCGCGCCCGAGGCGCCCGCGGCCGAACATGCGAAGACGGCCCGATCCTCAAAGCCCCGCCTTGAGGCTAAACGCCTCGCGCCTCTTGCCGAGGAAATCCCGACCGCGTAATCTCCCAGTTGGAAGGAAGACGCTCATGCAACGAGGGATAGCTCTCCCCCTTCTCGCTTTCCTGTGTCTGAGTCAAATCGCCTTCGCCTCCGACGAAGGCCTGGTCGCCTACTACACGTTCGAAGAAGGCCCCGGCGAGATCGTCAAGGATTGGAGCGGCCGCGGGAATGACGGCAAGAACCTCGGGGCCGAGTTCGTTGACCTCGGCGACGACCGCGGCTACGCGCTCCGCTTCCAAGCGGAGAATGCGCATGTCGACTGCGGAAATCCTCCCGACCTCGATCTCACCTCCGCCATGACCATCGACTTCTGGCTCTACCGCGAGACCGTCATCCAAAAAGGCGAAGCCGGCCTCGTCGGCAAAACCATAGACACGTTCACGCTGGCCGAGGACGGCCGCTGCTGGTTCTATGTCGGCGGCGGTCCCAACCACAGCTACATTCTCAACGTCCCCCTCAAAGAATGGTGCCATGTCGCCGCCACCTTCGACGGCAAGAAAATCACCACCTACCTCGATGGCAAGCTCCAGAACGCGTTCGACTCGAAGGTTCCGGCTGCCAAGCAGGGGGGCAACTTCTATCTGAGGTATCCCGTCGTCTACGGGGACAAGGTCGACCCGCCCTTCAAGTGCATGATGGACAATGTCAGGGTCTACAACCGCGCGCTGTCCGCTGAGGAAATCGCCGCCCACTATCGCGCCGAAGCGCAAGGCAAGAAGGAGGACGTCGACCGCTTCCAGAAAGTGCGACTGACGCCTTTCCCCTTCCCCGGCTCTTCCGCGCTCGTCGTCCAGGCGGACTTCGTGCGCATGGAGGCGGTGCCGGCCGGCTCCACCTTGCGCCTCGAGCTGCGCGAGCCGGGCAAGTCCCGGGCCCTCGCCCAATATGAAACCCATGACCTGCCCGCTTCGCGCATCGTCTACTGGACCGCGAACATCGCCGGCCTGCCTTCCGGAGAGTATGACCTCCGCGCGACCCTCGCCAGCGACGGCGTCGTCGTCGGCGTCCCCTCCTCCCTGCGTGTCGAGCTCGCAACCGACAGACCCGCCTGGAGCATGGCCTACGACGGCGCCAAGATCCTCAACAACTTCGTCGCCGAGCTTCTGTCCGTCCCCGGGCCGCCCAAGGATTCCGACAAGACCTACTCCTTCGTGAACCCGCGCGACGGCTGGGTCTACATCTCTTCTACGGCGTCGGTGACGGGGACCGACAAGGTGTCAATATCCCTGGACCCGATCGACCCCGTCATCGTCCACACGAAGGACTCCGCCCCCACCCTCGAAGCCATGCGCTGGCTCGCTGCCGGCCCTTACACGCTCCGCGTCCGCTCGCAAGGAGAGACTCGCCCGACGAACCTCGTCGTCCGCTCCATCCCCGAGATCATCCACGCGGGACTCGGGTATGACCCTTGTCCGTGGTTCACGGAGTACGGCCCCTATGACTGGGACTACCTGCGGCGGGTCGGAGTCCTCGACAACGTCAACGTCATCCTCGAAAGAACCCCGCATCCCGAAAACGCCTCCCACCTCGACGACTGGCGCAAAGCCGGCAAACGCGTCATGTTCTACTACAACCTTACCCCCCTCATGCCCAAGAACCCCCTCTCCCCCGACGACGTCCTCGCCGCCTGGCGCGCCCAGCGCGGCCTCTCCGCCCCCGGCTACCAAGGCATCTTCATCGACGAGTTCGCCAGCAGCATCACCCCCGACCAATACGCCGCCTACAGCGAAGCCGTCCGTCGCATCAAAGCCGACCCCGCCTTCAAGAACCGTTCCCTCTACCCCTACTGCATCCCCATGTACGTCCACCAAGCCCGCACCGCCTTCCTCCGCGCGCTCCTCGACGCCGGCTACAAATGGGCTGAAGAGCTCTACCTCAACGAACAGCCCACCGAAGCCGCCGCCTTCGATTTCATGAACGAGAACCTCAAGGGTAAGATGCTCCGCTACCAGAAAGCCCTGCCGGATTGCGCCCGCAGCTTGATCGCCAACATCGGAAACTTCTCCACCCCCGCCGAGTCCTCCGACCTCTATCCCGAGGTCAACTACAAAGTCTACCTCGACATGCAGATGAGCATGATCGCCAACGATCCCGTCTTCTTCGGGCTCTACGGCCTCGAGTGGTATCACCCGGCCTACGCCGACGAGGAGATCATGCGCTGGTCCGTGAGACTGCTTCGCCATTACTGCATCGAAGGGAAACGCGACCGCCTCTCATCCGACCCCTATGTCCTCCCCCACCTCGTCAATGGCGACTTCGTCCAAGGCGGCCAGGCTTGGACCGTCAGCCCCGCCGAGCCCGGAAGCATCTCCATCCGCCGCGCCCCCGGTTATGGCTGGCTCCAGGGCCGCTGGCAGACCGCCGGCCCCGGCGATATCGTCCTCGTCACCCGCCGAAGCTCCAAGGCCCCCAACGTCATCACGCAGCCCATCCGAAGCCTTACTCCGGGCCGCGCCTACTCCCTCAGACTCTTCGTCATGGACTTCACCGACTTCACAGTAGGCGCCTCCCAGCCGAAAACCCATCCCTTCGCCGTGAAGATCGAAGGCGTGAAGATCCTCCCGGAGCAAAGCTTTCGAGCGCTCGTCTCCAGTGGCGGCCATGAGCACGCCCCCTTCAACCGCCAGAACCCCCTGAACATGACCTACTCCCGCGTCGTGTTCCGGGCGGAGAAACCGGATGCGATGCTCACGCTGTCCGACTGGGAAAACGAGAGCAGCCCGGACGGCCCTGAAGGACAGCAACTCGCCTTCAACTACCTGTGCGTGGACCCCTACCTGGAGGAAGACCACAATTGAAATCCTCCGCCGAACGCGTCCCTCTTTGGCTTGAGCGGGTCGGTCCACCCGTTCTCCCCCGGAGACTCGCTCCCCGCCCGCATCCCAAGTAGAATGGCGACATGCCCTATCGGGCTCTCGCCTCGAACGGAGGAGTTCGCTCATGCTCTCAACTCTCGCTCTCTCACCCTGGCTCCTGGCGATCTTCCCCCTCATCCTCCTTGCCGCCGTCCCAGCCTTCGCCGCCTCGCAACCCTCCCCCCCGCGTCGACTCATCTACAACGACGATGGCGGCGCCCTCAAGCACATCAAAGGGCCTTCTCTCGAAACGTATTTCTCCGAGCGCCTCGCCGACCTTCCCAATACCCCCGTCACCACCGTCTTCTTCTGCCCCCACGACGACTGGGCCAGCGCCTTTTACGACTCCCGGATCGAAGGAGTCCAATTCTCCGGGAGTGGCCCTCTCCGCAAACTCATGGACTCTGGAACCGACCCCATCCAGGCCACCATCGACTTCTGCCGCTCGCACAACCTCGAGATCTACTGCTCCTTCCGCATGAATGACATCCATGATTCCTACAGCGGCGCTATCGGCCCCCTTAAGCGCGACCATCCCGATTGGCTCCTCGGCAGCAAAGACGCAAACTATCCGCCCACGCCCAAGGGCAACCGCACCCTAAAGGGCGGCACTTGGTCCTCCCTCAACTACTCCCTCCCCGAAGTTCGCTCCCACATCCAGCGCTCGATCGAGGAGGCGATAACCCGCTGGAACTGGGACGGCGTCGAGTTCGACTACGGGCGCAACGCCTCCCTCTTCCCCAGCGTCTTCGCCGGTCGCCCCGCGACCGACTCCGAGCGCGACACCCTCACCGACTTCCAGCGCAGCTTGCGCTCCCTCATTGACGCGCGCTCGACCGGCAGTCTTCTACCCCCCTCCCAATCCCGTATTCCGCAATCCGCAATCCGCACTCCGCATTCATCTTCCCTCCCCCTCGCCGTCGTCGTCCCCGAAACGGTTGCCCTCTGCCGCTACGTCGGAATTGACATCGAGCGCTGGCTTGACGAGAAGCTCATCGACATCGTCATTGCAGGAAACGGCTATGTTCCGTTCTCCCCGGCGGCCTACGAGCTCATCCCCCTCGCCCGCCGCGCCGGCGTCCCGATCTATATCCGCATCAACGCCAACACGGGAGGCGCCGGCCGACCCTACTGGAATCACGTCGAAGCCTGGCGCGCCTATGCCGGGAACGTCTTCGCATCGGGCGCCGACGGCATCTACCTCTTCAACACCTACGACGCCAAGCTCTTCTCCGACCGCGGCCCCGGCATCTTCCACGAGATCGGCGATCCCTCCCGCGTCGCCTTCCACGACCGGCTGTACCTCGCGGACTGGAACCTCGCTGAATGGGGATATGGCTTCGGCGATGTCGCCTTCTACGCCCCCCATGACCACATGCTTCCCATGTCCCTCGCCGACGCCGACGCCTTCGTCGAGTTCGCCTGCTTCGAGGACCTAAAGGAGGCTTCGCGCCCTCCCCGTGAGATCCTCCTTCGCCTCTCCGTCCGTGACCTGTCTCCCGACGCCTCCTGCTCCTTCCGGCTGAACGATTCGCCCCTTCTCGTCCCCTGGAAGGAGACCCGCGCCGACGTGAGCGTCTTTGAATACCTCCTTTCCCCCCGGCACCTCCGCGTCGGCGCCAACCGCATCAGCGCTTCGTACGAGCCGCCGACTGCCCCCGCTTCTCCTCCAGCCCTGGTGAGCGTCGAGCTCTGGATCCGCCCCGCCGGCTCCCCGGGCCGCTAGCCTCCTTGCCGGAGCGTCGGCTGCGGACCCTCGGTGAGCATCCTTGCGCCCTTTCGTCCTTCACGGATGCGAAAGAATGTTGACACCTTTCGCTCTATCGTTCATCCTCCCACGATCTCTGTCGTTCTCTCGGAAACAAGCCCGCAAGGGAATGTGAGGAGTGTCTGCATGACGGACTTCGCCTACCACAGAACCTACCGCGGCCCGATCAAGCTCGTAATCCTCGATTGGGCCGGCACGACACTGGACTACGGCTGCTACGCCCCTGCCGTCGTCTTCGTGGAGGTCTTCAAGAGAAAAGGAATCGAAATCTCCATGGAGCAGGCGCGAGCGCCCATGGGCCTGCACAAGCGGGACCACATCCGGGTCATAACCAGGATGAGCGACGTGGCGGACGCCTGGAAAAGGAAGCACGGGCGGCATTGCACGGAGGACGACGTCGTCGACATGTTCGAAAACCATTTCAAGCCTCTCCAGCTTGCGTGTATCGCGCAATACGCCGATCTCATCCCCGGCACCCTGGACGTCGTCAAACACCTGAGAACCAGGGGCGTAAAGATCGGCTCCACAACGGGCTACTTCGGCGAGGCGATGGACATCCTCAAGTCCGAGGCCGCCAAACGCGGATACGTCCCTGATTCCAGCGTCTGCGCCACCCAAGTTCCGGCGGGACGACCGCATCCTTGGATGGTCATGCAGAACATGATGAACCTTGAGGTTTCCCCTCCGGCGGCGGTCGTAAAGGTCGGCGATACCCTCCCCGACATCGAGGAGGGTCTGAACGCCGGCGCCTGGACCATAGGCCTGGCGAAAACGGGGAACGAAGTGGGCTTGAACGAGGAGGAGATCGCAAAGCTTTCTCCTCAAGCTCTCGAGGAAAAACTTGCGAAGGCGAGGATGCGCATGCGCCAGACCGGCGCCCACTATGTCGTGGACGCGATCGCCGACGTCCCCGCGATCGTGGAAGAGATCGAGCGCAGGCTGCACGCGGGCGACCGACCCTAGCGCCTGGCCCAAATGAAAGCGGAGCCCCCCTTGAACCGCCCCGCGAACTCTCTCGCCGCTGTCTTTGAGGGCGTCGGTAAGCCCCTGCGCATCGCCTCGTTCCCCCTGCGCGAGCCCCCGCCGGGTCACATCCTCGCAAGGGTCCGCTTGGCCGCCCTGTGCGGATCCGACTTGCACACCGTCGCGGGCCGGCGCAGCGAACCAATACCCCTCATCCTCGGTCATGAGATCGTCGCCGAAGTCGCAGCCCTGGGCGCCGGCGTGACGAAAAGCTCAGCGGGACTCCCGCTTGACATCGCCGACCGCATCACGTTCTCGATCATGGCAAGCTGCGGACGCTGCCCCAACTGCCGCCGCGCCATCCCTCAGAAATGCGAGTCCCTCTTCAAATACGGACATTCCCCTTGCACCGATGACCCGCCCCTGAGCGGCGGCCTCGCCGAGTACATCTGCCTGCGCCCCGGAACCGCCGTCTTCCATGTCCCCCCTCATCTCCCGGACAGGGTCGTCTGCCCGGCCAACTGCGCGCTGGCAACCGCCCTCAACGCCATCGAGACCGCAGGGATCACGCCCGAAGAGCGCGTCTGGGTTCAGGGAGCGGGCCTGCTGGGACTCTATTGCACCGCCCTCCTCGATGATCTCCGCGTCGCCGAGATCGTCGTGACCGACCTCGATGAGGAACGCTTGAAACTCGCCTCGAAGTTCGGCGCCCACCACACCCTCAACGTCGCCGCCATGAGCGCGGATCAAACGGTTGACGCCCTCGGCCGAAACAGATTCGATTGCATCGTGGAAGCTTCCGGCAACCCCTCGGTCGTTCGACCGGGCGTTAGCACGCTTGCCCTCAAAGGGAGATACGTCATCGTCGGGCTCGTGTGCCCGGGTTCGGATTTCACCATCGACGGCAACACCGTCGCCCGCAACTACCTCACCCTCACGGGGATCCACAACTACGCGCCGGCGCACCTCGCCCGCGCCCTCGCCTTCCTTGAACGAACAAGCTCCCGTCTGCCGTACGAGAACCTCGTCGGCGAAGTTCTCCCCCTCTCGAAAGTCGCCGATGCCTTCGCTCTGGCCCGTGCGAAGCGCAACGTCCGCGTGGCGGTCCGCCCGTGAGTTCCCCTCGGCGCCGATATCAGGATGGGACCTGGTCGATCCCCAGACCGGCCACGATGTCCCGGTTCCTCCTGTACCTCGCGGTCTTCCGCCCCCCATACGCAAGGATGGGGACGGCGCTCTCATGCCGGGACCCGTGGGACCGCACCCGCACCCGGACGCTCTCCGCTTCGAAACTCCCGAACACCGTGTCCGCGTCGCCAAGGACGAGAAGATCCCCGATGCGTTCCTCCATCAGTTCGAAACGTTCCGCCGCCTCCTCGCATCCGTAGACCTCTTCGATCCCCCCCGTGTCCGCTAGGATCTCGATCGCCTTGCTTCGTTGACCCGTGTCCTCGAGATACACGTAGGCGGCCCCCCCCAGGTTCCCGTGATGCTCCACGTACCGGTCCTTGATGATCGGGATCGCGCGCGACCGCACCCCGTGGCGCGCTAACGCCTTCTCGATGTCGACGCCCCTGCTCTTCGCCGACATCCCGTGGTCCGCCGTGATATACACTTCCATCCCCGGGTGCTTCGCGAGGATCTCCCCGAGCGCGGCATCAAGCCCTTGAACGTGCCGGATGGACTCCTCCTCCTCGGGCGCGTACTTGTGCATCGCCCAGTCCGTCGTCGCGCAGTAGGTGACGTCCGGCTTTCGCAGGTCGAGCGCCGCCTCCAGCGCGCGAAAGAGCCACAAGTTGATCTCGATGGAATAGATGTCGGGCGCCGCGCCCAGCTTGTCCACCATCTCCTCGTCCGGCTCCTCCGCCGCTAACGAATAGTCCGCGCCCGCATTCAAGAGATCGAGAAGCTTCTTCTTCGCCGTCAAGAGACACGTTGACATGCCGCAAGCGCGCGCCCGCTCCAGCACCGTCGGATAGCGCATGAACTCCGGCGCCTCCATGTAGCTCTCGCGCCCGGTCGCCCTGTCAATCCAGTAGTTGGAGGTAACCCCGTGAACGCGAGGCGGCGCCCCGGTGATGATGGAAACGTTGTTCACGTTCGTGACCGACGGAATCGCCGACTCGCCCACCGCAAAAACCCCCTCCCTCCCTAGCCGGTCCATGTTGGGCGTGTCGGCCGCCTCAAGATAATCCGGGCCCAGAGCGTCCACGCAAATGATTAGAATCTTCCTGCTCATCACACGACGACTCCAAGGTCTCTCCAGGAAGGGGTCGTCCCCATCCGGACAATACCTGCTCCTCGCGCCCGCCGCAAGTTTCCCGCCCCGCCCCCGTCAGCCCCGTCCAGACTGACGAACCTCCGCATAATCCCGACCGCAAACGGTCTAGTCCGTCGAATCGCTCCGGACCTTGACTCATCCAGCGCTCTCGTCGGTGAGTGACCTATGATCCCCCGACGACTCTCATGGCGATGTCCGCCCATTCCCAGAGACGCTGCGGTTGATAGCGAACGGTGCTGATATCTTTCAAGATGAGTTCGACCGGACACCCGTGACGCCTGCACCGCTCAAGCGTATCCCGAAGGTCCCTTTCTACGGCATCAGGCGCCCACGCCTCGCTGGCTAAGAGCGCCGGACTGGGCTTGCGGGAGAACACGAACTCCCGTCCGATCTGCTCCGCGCCTCTCTCTACGTCCACCCACGGGCTCATCGAGATTTTGCGCAGATGCGGGATCCTTCTGACAATGCCGATCTTCATGTCCAGCGGCTCGCAGCACCCGTAATACACAAGCCCGAACCTCGACTGCCACCGCTTTGCATAGTCCAGCTCGAACTCCTGATGCATCGCCGGCGACACCGACGAGAAGATCTGGGCCATGCTGTACGTCCAGAGGTCCCTCGCTCGCGGACGCTCGGAGTCGTAGCCCGGCGCAGGCAGCTCCTCCGTATACGCCCCCGTGCAGTGGATCGTGCTCTGCCCCGGTCCCAGGAGGCCCTGCTTCTCGAGCTGGTCGAGCATCGAAAGGTGCGCGTCGGTGAGCCTCGCGATTATCCGGTGCATGAATTCGGGTCGGTCGGCAAGGTCGAGCAAAACGTTCTCGGCCCCGCGCCTCCGGACGATGATGTCCCACGGAGCGAACCCCGGCGTCCACCCCTGCATCCGCACATCAAGGAGGCCGTCGAGTAGCGCGTGCGCCTTCTCTGCCGCCTCCGCCGTCGCCTCCTCGTCGAGCGCGATCTCGGGCTCCCGGATCTTGAGGATGTCCTTCTCCGTCTTGAGCTGGTCGATGTAGAAATGGCCGACGACGTCGCTCCTGGGATCGCTCACCGCCCTTCTCTCGACCGTCTCTATCCCGAAGCCCGTGTCGCGGATGACCTTCGGAATCTCGACCACAGGCTCAACCACCATGTCCGCCCGCATGTGCCTCCACGCGTACAGCGTCCTTCGAAGCGTCGTCTCGATGCTGCGGCAGAAGTCGTCTTCCGCCTCAAGCGTTAGCTCCCCGTTCACTTCCATCTCGTGCCATGGGATCTGGTCTATCATGACCATCGGCCGCACGGGCGCGAGGCTATTCAGCGCCTTCCAGAGCGAGATCGTCCTCTCCTGTACGGGGTCCGCCGCGATCTCCGCAACCCGGCCGGCTAGTCCTCTCACGATCTCCCGGTCTCTCTTGCTCACAGACATCTCTAATCTGTCTCCCCAGTAATGCGGCGCACCGCCGCCTCAAGCCCCGCCCGCCTCCCGGTCCATGATCTCCCAGACCTTGCGAATGTAAAAGCGATACGCCTCGAGGGGCGTCCCGTTCGGGATCCGGTGGTCTAGACTCAGCACGCACGCCCCCGTGCGCGCTAGGGGCGGCACCTTGTACTCGAGCTCCGCTACGATTCCCTCCCGCCCCCGGCGCAGCACGTGCTTGTCGATGCCTCCCAGGAACGCTAGGCGTCTCCCGTACTTCTCCCGCAGCTTCACAATGTCCATCCCCGCGGCGGGCTCGCACGGGTGGATCATGTTCACCCCCGCCGCCAGCAACGCGTCGATCACCGGACGCACGTCGCCGTCGCTGTCCTGGTTGAACACCCGGGCCCCGCGGCCTTCGAGCATCTCCCAGATCCGTCGATAGTACGGCCCGATGAACTCCGCCACCTGGCGCGGGCCTGCTAGGGGCCCGCTCTTCCCGGCAAAGTCTTCGTGAACGTCAAGCTGATCCACTTGCACCGTCGCCGAGACGCGGTCGAGCACCCTGAACGCTAGCCGGCCGATCGTGTCCAGCATGTCGTGCACAAGCTCGGGCTGTTCGTAATAGGCGACGCACAGCGCCTCCTCCCCCATGAGTTGCCTCGGCTCGTCGAATCCGCCGGGGATGCCCACGGTGACCACGAGGCCCGCCGCTTGGTGCGCGCGCGCTGCGTCTTCCCACCCTCGCTCGAAACGGTCTTCGCTATACTCGTAGTGATGCTTGATCGCTAGCCAGTCGTCCATTGTCCGCACCGGATGGTCGAGCGGTAGTGGAACCGTTGCGACGCCCTTGAATAGCTTTACGCGCCGCCCGTACTGGTCGCGCCAGATGACATACTCGTCGGTCTCATCGACCGGCTCGCAGTCGGCTCCTCCCATCCATCCGGTGTTGACGGGCACCGTCCCCCAAGACGGCTGACGATACCGGAAAGCGGAGAAGTCCAGCTCCTTGGGGGTAGCGCCCTGCGCCGCCCACTCCGCCTTGAGCCCCACAAGCGGACCTAACACCTCGGTGAAGAGCGGGCGCCGGTTCGCCTTGAAGGTCATGTAGTCCAGGTACTCCTCGCGCCGCACCTCCATCGTGCGTTTGATCGCTAAGTCCGCGTGCGTCTCATAGTGCCCGTATGACAAGCTCACGTTCCTTCCCACATGAGGAACCAAGACGGAAGTACGTTTCCGGGTTCCGCCCCCTCCGCCCGCAACATACTTCGTCATCGCGCCTCCCGCAACATTCTCGATCCTCTTGCCGTTGGTCGCTACAGTCACGCGCTTCCGTCAGTCCCCCTGGCAAACGCAGGAGCCATCAGGACCGCATCGCCGACGACCGCGATCAGACTCTTCCCCCGCTACTCCTCCGTTCCCTTCTCCAAATTTCTTGATTCAACATTCATGGGCCCCTTTCCCTGTCAAAATGACAGTACCGCCCCCGCAACTGCACCGCCAAGCCTGTCCAAACTGACAGTCCAGCCCATGCGCTCCGCGAGGCACTAAGTGTAACTGCTTGTTGGAACATGGGTTGCGCTTTTAGCGATCGCGGCGATCATTGGCACACCTTTTGCTCCCTTGCGTTCTCCACGTTTGTCCTTGCATTGCCTGTACGTACGCTCTTCCCTGACGAAAGGAGACCGTTCATGAAACTCGAGCCTCTGGGCGACCGCGTCCTCGTCGAACGCCTCGAAGCCGAAGACAAGACTTCGGGCGGCATCATCCTCCCCGACACCGCCAAGGAGAAGCCCCAGCGCGGCAAAGTGCTCGCCGTCGGTCCGGGCAAAGTCCTCAAGGACGGCGACCGTCAGAAACCCGCCGTCAAAAAGGGCGACGTCATTATCTTCACAAGCTACGCTGGCGAAGAACTCAAGATCGACGGCAAGGAAGTCATGCTCATGCACGAAGAGGACATCCTCGCCATCGTCGAATGACCGTTCCCGCACCTAGTGCCTTCCTTATGGAGGAAACAAGAAATGTCCGCCAAAATGATGGTCTTTAGCCAGGAAGCCCGTGAGGCCCTCCGCAAAGGCGTCCGTCAGCTCGCCCGCGCCGTCAAGACTACCCTCGGCCCACGAGGTCACAACGTCATCCTCGAGAAGAAGTTCGGCTCCCCCACCGTCACCAAGGACGGCGTCACCGTCGCCAAGGAGATCGAGCTCGAAGGCAAATACGAAAACATGGGCGCCCAGATGGTCAGACAGGTCGCCTCCAAGACCTCCGACGACGCCGGCGACGGGACCACCACCGCCACCATCCTCGCCGAAGCCATCTTCGAGGAAGGCCTTAAGAACGTCGTCGCGGGCGCAAGCCCCCTGGGCATCAAGCGCGGGATCGATAAGGCCGTCGAAGTCGTCACCGCCGAGCTCAAGAAGATGAGCACCCCCGTCCGCGACAAGTCCGACATGGCCAAGGTCGCCTCCGTCGCCGCCAACAACGATCCCGACATCGGCAAGATCATCGCCGACGCCATGGAAAAGGTCGGCAAGGACGGCGCCATCACCGTCGAGGAAGGCAAAGGCCTCGAGACCGAGGTCGAGCTCGTCGAAGGCATGCAGTTCGACCGCGGCTACCTCTCCCCCTACTTCGTCACCGACCCCCAGACGATGGAGGCCGTCCTCGAGAACCCCTACATCCTCATCCACGAGAAGAAGCTCTCCAACGCCAAGGATCTCGTGCCCCTCCTCGAGAAGATCGCCCGCGAGGGAGCGTCGCTGCTCGTCCTCGCCGAGGACCTCGAAGGCGAAGCCCTCGCCACCCTCGTCGTCAACCGCCCGCGCGGCGTCCTCAAGTCCGTCGCCGTCAAGGCTCCGGGCTATGGCGACCGCAGGAAAGCCATGCTCGAGGACATCGCCACCCTAACCGGCGGCACCGCCATCTTCGAAGACCTCGGCATCAAGCTCGAAAGCGTCGAACTCAAGCAGCTCGGACGCGCCAAGAAGATCGTCATCGACAAGGACAACACCACCATCATCGAGGGCAAAGGCGCCGGGACCGCCATCCAGGGCCGCATCGCCCAGATCAAGGCCGAGATCGAAAAGACCACCAGCGACTACGACCGCGAAAAACTCGAGGAGCGCCTCGCCAAACTCTCAGGAGGCGTCGCCCAGGTCAACGTCGGCGCCGCCACCGAATCCGAAATGAAAGAAAAGAAAGCCCGCATCGAGGACGCCCTCCACGCCACACGCGCCGCCATCGAGGAAGGCATCGTCCCGGGCGGCGGAGTCGCCTTACTACGCGCCGCCGACAAGCTCGCCTCCCTCAAGGTCGACGGCGACACCCGCGTCGGCGTCGAGATCGTTAGACGGGCGCTGTCCTGCCCCCTCGCCCAGATCGCCGAGAACGCCGGAGTCGACGGCGCCGTCGTCGTCGATAAGGTCCGCCAGGCCTCAGGCGCCAGCGGCTTCAACGCGCTCACCCTCGAATACACCGACCTCGTCAAAGCGGGCATCATCGACCCCACCAAGGTCGTCCGCACCGCGCTCGCCAACGCCGCTAGCGTCGCCACGCTCCTCCTCACCACCGACGCCGTCATCGCCGAAAAACCCGAAAAGAAGAAGGACGCCGGCCCTGGCGCGCCGCCCTATGACGAGGACATGTACTAACCTTAGCCGATAGCGAACCTAGCGCCGGGCGCCCGGGACGAACCCCGCTGGCGCCCGGTTGCTTCTCGCCGCCCTTCGTCCCTGACGTTCCTCCCCTCGGACCTCCGCCATGGCCCCTCGGAAACGCTCCTCCTCGAAACGCTCCCCGGCATCCCGGAAGAAGCCCGTCCCGTCCCGCGCTGGGCGGGATCGCCCGAGACGCGCCGGCACCGTCGTCCCCCCGGAGATCCTTGACGTCCCTCTCCCTCCCCGCAACGGCCTCGCCGGCCAGTCCGTCGACATCCCCTTCGACCTCCCCATCCTCCCCCTGCGTAACACCGTCGTCTTCCCAGGCGCCGTCCTCCCCCTTACCGTCGGCCGCGACAGGTCCCTCGCCGCCGTCAGTCACACCCTCGCCGGCAAGAACGTCATCGGCGTCGTCGCCCAGAAAACCGCCTCCGCCGCCGACCTCTCCCCCGATGACCTCCACGCCGCCGGCACCGCCTGCCACATACTCAAGGCCCTTACCCTCCCCGACGGCACCCAGAACATCATCGTCCAGGGGCTGGCGCGCTTCCGCGTCCTGCGCGTCACCCAGGTGGAGCCGTTCCTCCGCGCCGAGATCGGCATCATCGAGGAGACCGTCCAGCCCTCCCCCTCCGCAAAACGCGACGACGCCTTCGTCCTCAACGTCAAACGCCTCGCCAAGCGCGCAGTCGAGCTCTCCCCCTCCGTCGCCGACGAGGTCTCCGTCATCATCCAGAACATCGACAAACCCTCCGCCCTCGCCGATTACGTCGCCGCACACCTCGACCTCTCCGTCGCCGAGAAGCAGGCCATCCTCGAAACCCCCGACGCCCGCGACCGCCTCAAAAAGCTCTCCCGCTTCCTCGCCACGAACCTCGAGGTCCTCGAGCTCTGCCACCGCATCCAGTCCGAGGTCCACGGGCAGATCGAAAAGACTCAGCGCGAATACTTCCTCCGCGAGCAGATGAAAGCCATCCAGCGCGAGCTCGGCGCCGAGGACAAAGACTCCGCCGAGATCGAGATGCTCCAGAAAAAAATCGCCGACGCGAAGATGCCCGAGGGCGTCGAAAAGGAGGCCCTCCGCGAGCTCGACCGCCTCCGACGAATCCCCTCCGTCTCCCCCGAGCACGCCGTCACCCGCAACTACGTCGAATGGCTCTCCGACCTCCCCTGGGCCCGCTCCACCCCCGACACCCTCGATATCGAACAGGCCCGCCAGGTCCTCGACGAGGACCACTACGACCTCGAGAAGGTCAAGCGCCGTATCCTCGAGTTCCTCGCCGTCCGCAAGCTCAAGTCCGACACCAAGGGCCCTATCCTCTTCTTCTGCGGGCCCCCGGGCGTCGGAAAGACCTCCCTCGGCCGCTCCATCGCCCGCGCCATGGGACGCAAGTTCATCCGCATCTCCCTCGGCGGCATGCACGACGAGGCCGAGATCCGCGGCCACCGCCGCACCTACGTCGGCGCCCTCCCCGGACGAATCATCCAGGAGCTCCGCAAAGCCGGCACCAACAACCCCGTCTTCATGCTCGATGAGGTCGACAAGATCGGCGCCGACTTCCGCGGCGACCCCGCGAGCGCCCTCCTCGAGGTCCTCGACCCCGAGCAGAACTTCTCCTTTACCGACCACTACCTCGACGTCCCCTTCGACCTCTCGCGCGTCATGTTCATCGCCACCGGGAACGTCATCGACCCCGTCCCCCCCGCCCTCAAGGACCGCATGGAGATGATCGAGATCCCCGGCTACACCGAAGAGGAGAAGCTCGTCATCGCCCGCACCTACCTCGTCCCCAAACAGACCCTGGAGAATGGCCTCTCCGCCGACCTCATCGAGTGGCCCGACGATATGCTGGTCGCCGTCATCCGCCGCTACACCCGGGAAGCGGGCCTAAGGAACCTCGAGCGTGAGATCGCCTCCGTTTCCCGGGGCGTCGCCCGCGATGTCGCCTCCGGCAAGACCGACAAGGCCCGCGTCGACCCCGACCGACTCCACGCCCTCCTCGGCCCCCCTAAGTTCGAATCCGAGGTCGCCCAGCGCGTCACCGTCCCGGGCGTCGCCATCGGCCTCGCCTGGACCCCCACGGGTGGCGACATCCTCTTCATCGAAGCCACCCGCATGGAGGGGAAGGGCAAGCTCCTCCTCACCGGCCAGATCGGCGAAGTCATGAAGGAATCCGCCCAGGCCGCCCTCTCCTACGTCCGTAGCCGCGCCTCCGAGCTCGGCATCGACCCCGGCCTCTTCGAGAAATCCGACCTCCACATCCACGTCCCCGCCGGCGCCGTCCCCAAGGACGGTCCCTCCGCCGGCATCACCATCCTCGCCGCCCTCGTCTCCCTGCTTACCCGTCGGCTCATGCCCCATGAGGTCGCTATGACCGGCGAGATCACCCTGCGCGGCAAAGTCCTCCCCGTCGGAGGCGTCAAGGAAAAGCTCCTCGCCGGACTGCGCGCCGGCATCCGCGAGATCGTCCTCCCCGACCAGAACCGCAAGGACCTCGAGGACGTCCCCAAGGAGGCCCGCGACCGCCTCTCCTTCACCTTCGTCTCCACCCTCGACGATGTCCTCTCCCGCCTCTTCGGCGCCCCTTCCGAGGCGTGAGGCTTGAGGGGTGAGGCTGATACTCGAATCCTCAAGAAGAGACGCCTTTGACAGATTCTTGCCCATTTGGTAATCTTTGTGTGGATACTGCACGCCTTGACTACAGGCGTCTCAGCGCGTATCGCTGCTTCCTCAGAAGGGAGCCCGCGCCGTGCCAAGCTCTCCGACACCTTCCTGCCCCTCTTGCCGTCAACCGTTGGCGAAGCTTGCTCGCTCTTGTCCGCATTGCGGCCAGCGACTTCTAGCGGTCACCGACACCATCGACCCTCTCAATCCCGAGATGTCTAGGCCGCCCCGCGCCCCCGCGCGCACTCGCACGTCCGGCCTCGCGTCCGGCCCGCGTGGCGCAACGAAGGAATGAAAAACAAATACCTCAAATTGTTGCAGCGGCGAACAGCAGATCTAGCCATCGGGCGATCAACGCTCAGAAACCAGGGTGCCCGTGGCGTGGTAGATGCTGCGCGTACATATTTGCGGGACATGAACCTAACCGACTTCCACGTCAAGTCGCGAAGCGCATTTGCCGCTGTTCTTGATGAGCACACTGAAAAACTGAAGAGTCAACTGCCGCCAGGCGCGCGAAACTGGGGGGCAGCTCGAAAGGCGCTGAACATTTTTCTCCGCGACGCGCTGTACAACCGGTATCTGTGTTCTCGTCATAAACTCCGCTGTCTGGAGCCGTGGCTAGAGGTGCCGTTGGATCGTTACGTGGCTGAGGGACTGCTTCGAGAAAAGAGGTAAAGAACCCCACTTCCGCGTTGGCACTCGATCAAGAAACTCACCGCAGAGGTGAGTCGCAAATATCAGCGTGTAGCCGCACACGTGGCGGCAAGAGAGCACGTTGCGCGCGTTCACTTGGACCTCAAGTATTGGCGGCGGCCGAAGACTTCACCTTTGGGATTGAAATCGAAGCGAGCCCCTAAGAGCTAGGCCCCGGTAACTTTTGATAACGGAACAGCCTCAATTGCGCAGAGCCTTTACGCATTGGGCGAAATGGAAGGAAAGGAACACCCTCGACGGATTGCATTGCCCCGGCGTCTATGTCCTCGCCAAGTCGAAGCGCGACATCTCCGCGACGCCGTTCTCCTGGCGTAAGGAAATAATGTACGTCGGCATGACGAATGCCAAGGGTGGGTTGAAGTCGCGCCTCCAGCAATTTGAAAACACGATCAAAGGAGGAGGCGGACACGGCGGCGCGGAGCGTGTCCGTTCCAAGTATCGGAAATATGACGAGTTGACACGGAGCCTCTATGTGTCCGTGTGTCCCTACGAGTGCGAAGTCGTGTCAAATCGCCCTCGTGATCTTCTCATCATGGGCGAGGTGGCGAAACGCGAATACGAATGCCTGGCTGTCTTTCGGGAGAAGTTCCCGCGGTTGCCGGAATTCAACGACAAGAAGAGGTCGCCGAAGAAGCGGGTGCCTGGCAGGACGAGGAGGCGTATCCCATGAGCGACAAAGACGCCTGCTATTTTGCCCCCACCACGACCCGCCTCCTCGTGATCCGCGACGGTCACAGCGTCATCCGCAGCGCGCGCATTCCCAAGCCGGTCGTGTTGGTTGACTCGCGCGAGCGGGAGCCGTTCCCTCTCCGCGCGAACCACCCAAACTGGATCGCCGCTGAGAGGCGCGCCGCACTCAAGACCGGCGACTACACGGTCGAAGGGATGGAAACCCTCCTCTCGCTGGAGCGCAAAAACCTTCCCGACCTCGTCGCTTGCACGGTAACCTACCGGAAGCGCTTTCTTGCCGCGTGCGGTCGGCTTGCCCGGTTTCGGTGGAAAGCCATCCTCGTCGAGGCTACGTATGAGGACATCAAGAGCGGCTTCGAGCCGTTCGGCATTCCTTCCGAGGTCCATCCCAATGCCGTTTGCGGCACCTTGGACGCGATCGAGGCCAAGTTCGGCATCCCCGTCATCTACACTTCCACCATCCGGGATCTTGCGACGGAACGCGCCGCTAGTTGGCTCTCGAAGCACTTCACCTATTGGTGGTTGGAACAACAGGGCTACGGCCGAATGTTGATCGACTCGGACGGTCTGTAACCGCAAGGGGAAGTGCCCCAGCGCGAGCTAGACAAGGACGCCAAACCCCCGCCCCGTCTTCTCATCTCCTCAAGTGCAGAAGCCAGCCTCACAGAGCAGCGTGTGCCTACAGGAGTTGCGATAGAAACGTCCTGGCCGGAACTACGAGGGGCCCTCGCGGCTTGGTGAAGCAGTCCGCATTTGCGTAGTCGGCATCCATGACCACTTGGAACGCGAAGGGAGCCCTGACTTGCCCCTGGTAGTACGTGAGAGCTCCGCCAATTGCCCCCTCGCTCTGCTTGACCTCGACGAGAAACCAAGGCTTGCCGTCGCGAACCACCAGGAAGTCGACCTCGCGCTTCTCCTTGTCGCGAAGGTAGCCGAGCTCGAACCGGCCCAACCCCATGTCGCTCCAGCCCTCAACGGCCTTGAGCAGATGGCACCCCACGAAAGTCTCTGCCTTGTCCCCGGGGTCCTCGATGGCGGCCCAGTCCCTCAGGAACCACTTGGGCTCTTTGCGCAGGGAGCGGGACACACTTCTGAACCAGGGCCTGACCAGAAACCCGAGATGGAGATTACGCAAGACGTCCACCCACCGACGCACGGTATCGATGGATACGCGCACGTCCTTCGCTAGATTGCCGTAGACAAGCTGGTGGGCTGACCGGCTTGCTAGGAGATTGACCAGCGTTTCCAGTTGGTCGATCTGCTGAATCTGCGTCAGGTCGCGGATATCCTCCCGAACGAGCTGTTCGAGGCGCAACGACTGCCAGCGGCGGCTGAAGCGCGCGTCACGCTTGAGAAACGGCTCCGGGTATCCCCCATGAAGCCAAAGCGCCTCGAAGTCGGCCGAATTGACCTCCCTGGGCGGGCGAATGATCCGCTTCGGATCGGGCAGGTCCTGGTCAAGCGCCTCGGCGACGGAGAAGGGATGCATGCGGTAGAGGAAGTAGCGTCCCATGAGGCTGTCGCCGCCGCGACGATAGACGCCCATGCGGCTGCTGCCCGTGACGATGATTCGAACCTGGTCGGCATAGGTGTCGAAGAACCCCTTCAGAAACTGCTTCCATCGCGGGTACTTGTGCAGCTCGTCGAAGAGCGTCGTCGGCGTGATAGCGGACAACCGGTTCAGTTTGAGCCGCTCGACCAGCCTCCCCGGACCCGCAAGGATCTGTTCGCGATCGTCCACGTTGTCCCAATTGGCGTAGCTGTCGGCGTGGTTGCGGCAGGTGGTGGTCTTGCCCACTTGCCGCGGGCCGGTGACAAATGCCATCTGCCGGTGCGTCGATAGATGCTCCGACAACAGGGCGTCGTAAATGCGCTTCCTGGCTTTCATGCCCGACCATTATCGATAGCATCGTAGAATAGTCAAGACCATTCTACGAAGGCCTGAGTATGGTCGAGGGGCGCCTCAGCGCGAGATCGTGTCTTTCTTCCCCCTTTGCATCTTTGCACCTTTGCGGCTTTGCGTTAGATTCTCCTTTGTCCCTATGTCGGCTTCTGGAGCGCCCCCATGCCCGTCGAGATCACCCACGTCGGAAACGAAGGCTTCCTCATCGCCACCGCCGCCGCACGCATCTACATCGACGCTTTCTATGGCGCCATCCCTTCCGTCGGCTCCCCGCCGGCCCTTGATGCCGAAAACGTGCGGCAGGCCTCCCTCATCCTCGTCACCCACTCCCATTGGGATCACTTCGACCCCCGCGCCGTCGCCCTCGTCGCCTCCCGCACGGGCGCGTCCGTCGTCGGCCCGCGCTCCGTCGTCCGGACGCTCCGCCGCTCCGTCCCCGACTCCTCCCTCGTCGAGCTCGAACCCCCCCGCGCCCCTAAAGGCGCCTTCGCCCGCTCCCAAAAGATCGAGCTCCCCGGCGCCGCGATCACCGCCTTCCGCACCTTCCACTCGAGCGACCACAACTCCTACCTCGTGGAAACCCCGGCCCTTCGCTTCTTCCACGACGGCGATAACGAAAACACCACGCGCATCGACGTGACTGCCCTGCGCCCCCTCGACGCCCTCTTCATCGCCCCCTGGCAGGGCTCCGGCTGGGTCGATCTTATCGAGAAACTCGCCCCCGTCCCTTGGTTCATCATGCACCTCACCCGCCAGGAGCTCGATCTCCATGAAGCGGGGCGCTTCCTCCCCGACCTCTGCGACCACGTCCCCGCTGGCCTCATTGCGCTTCGCCCCGGCCGCTCCGTCAAGTTGCCCTGACTGCCCCCGGCTGAAGGCTTGAGACCTGAGCGATGAGGCGGCTCTGTTGAAAAGTTGTCCTGCAGCAGTCGCCCGCCGGGGTCTGTCCCCTTCCCGCGACCGCGGGACAGGGGACTGACCCCCTTCTTGGGCGGGCGATCGCCTCTCTTGAAGACCTTTTCAACAGAGCCCGATGAGGCTTGAATATTCGTCTCATCCCTCAAGCCTCACGCCTCAGGCCTTACGTCTGTTCCCCCGCTTGAAGCCCCTCTCCCGGCCCATATAATACCCTCGACGTCGACCCCCCGAATCGGAGTTCCAGGGATGCCCAGGCGACGCTCCGTTCTCCGCGAGCGCAGTTCTTCCTTCGTCGAGCTCTTCCGCTCGACCCCCACCGACACCGTCTGCCCGAACTTCTACGTCCTCGCTCACGCCAACGGCTGCTCCTTCGCGCCGGGCTGCTCCTACTGCTACCTGCGCTCCTCCTTCTGGTACCTCAAGGGCCCCCACGTCTTCACCAACGTCGGTCGTCTCCTGCACGACGTCTCCGCATGGATAGCCCGCGACGACCTGGAGTCCTACGTCCTCAACATGGGGAACCTCTCCGATTCCCTCGTCTTCGAATCCGTCCGCCCCGTCGTCTGTCGCCTCGTCGACCTCTTCCGCCGCCAGGCCCACGCGAAGGGCCGCCCCCACTCCCTCCTCCTCGTGACGAAGGGCGGAGCCCGTCAATGCCGTCCCCTCTACGCTCTGGAGCCCTCCCCCAGCGTCATCGTCTCCTTCTCCGTCAACTGCCCGCGCGCCGCCCGCCTGCACGAGAAAGGCGTAGCCCCCGTCTCCGACCGCCTGCGCGCCGCCAGCGACCTCAAGGCGAAGGGCTGGCGCGTCCGCGTCCGCATCGATCCCATGATCCTCTCCTTCGACTACGCTTGGATCGCCGGCGCCGTCAAGCGCCTCTCCCCCGAGCGCGTCACCCTCGGCACGCTGCGCGCCGAACCCCACCTCCTCAAGACCATATCCGACGGCCTCTTCTCCGACCTCGAGCCCCCCCTGCACAGGAAGGCCCTCGCCCGCTATCCGAAGGACCTCCGCCTCGCCCTCTACCACCCCGTCGTCGAGACCCTCCGCTCGACCTGTCCCATCGCCCTCTGCGAGGAGACCCCCGACATCTGGGACGCCCTCTCCCTCGACCGCCAAAGCAAGCCCTGCAACTGCGGCTCCTAGTCTCTGGAAGGCATCTCATGCCCTCCCCCTCGGTAACCCGGATTTCCCATATGGAATCGCGCCTGACGGCATAGGGCGGACTATTAGCAAAAAGTCCATGAATAGTCCGGGTTTGCTCGCATACCGGGAACTTGACCGGGCTCTCGGACTTTCCGAAAGGGCCGCTTGGAGGAGAGGCTTTCCGATGCGCCTCAGCAAATGGATGATTGCGGGCGTCTGTCGCTTCCTCCTGGCGGCGTTTCTCCTTCACGCTGGACATGTCCTTGCCGGCGAAGCGCCGATGGTCGCCTATCTCTACAGCACCTACCGACCTGGCAACGACAAGGGGATGCATGACCAAATCCTTTCACAGTTGGGATGGTCGCACCACAAGTGGGAGAATGTCGACGTCGCC
>JAZDKG010000028.1:0-14775 GCA_043803205.1 Planctomycetota bacterium | reverse complement strand
CGACACGAGGTCGCGCAGACACGCGGGGAGCTCCCCTTTCTCGCGGTGCGCGGCAACGCATTCACAGCAACGCCCCCTGTTCGGACAATCCTTGCTCGTGCAGGCGCACCGCTTCAGGTTGCGCTCATAGTTCTTGCAGTCTTTCATCCTCAGCCTCCCGGTCTATCGCAGGAATCGATCCAGCCAGCCGTATGCTTCTCCCTTCACATCGTCGGACAGGGAGTGCTCCCCGGCGAAGAGATAGGCCCGAAACGCGTCGGACGCCCCGCGAGGGAACTCGCCCAAGAGCTTGACCGCCTTCTTGCGACTGAACGCCATCGGGAATCCTTCCACGTTGCGCGCATTGTACGGGCAGGGCGGGCGGGCTTCAAGGATCGAGAAGCTCGGGCCGGCGGACGGGGAGTCCGGCTGACCCAGGCTGGACAAGGAAGCTTCCTTCCATACACTGACGGCGGCTCATGAGTTGATGAGGAGAACGGAAATGATCGCACAGGTCGTATTGACGGTTGCCGAGTCCAAGAGGCTCATCGCACGAGGGATCGCCGCCGACGCAAGGGTCAAGGCGGCGCTCAAGCAGGGCATCGTGGCGGTCGCCAAAGGGACGACGAATGCCTACGTCGTTGAAGAGCTTCTCGGGAAAGAGATCGACAAGTCGCGGTACGTCACGGGATGCGTCATCCCCGCCAAGCGGAAGGGCGCCGGCTTGGACGCCTCCCTCCCGGACGTCGTCCTCCGGGACGGCAAGCCTCTCGAAGGCGCGACCGTAAAGGCGATCGTGCGGGAGATGCGTCAGGGGGACGTCTTCATCAAAGGGGCAAATGCGCTCAACTATGAGCGCCGGCAGGCGGCCACCCTCATCGGCGACGCAACCGGAGGAACCTTGGGCGCGACCCTCGGGACGATCATCGGAAAGAAGGTGACGCTCTTGACGCCCGTGGGACTCGAGAAGAACGTCCCGGGAGACCTCGCGGCGCTCGCCAGACTCATCGCCGAGGAGCGTCGAACGAAGCCGCCCGTGTTCGCGCTCTGGCTCACTCCGGGGGAGATCTTCACCGAGATCGAGGCCCTCAAGGTCCTCGCCGATGTGGAAGCGCTTCCCTGCGCCGCAGGCGGCGTGGCCGACGCGGAAGGATCGATCCGGCTCCTCCTGCGCGCCGACCACCCCAAGATGAACAAGGCCCTCCGAGTCCTGCGCACGATCCAGGGAGAGCCGCCCTTCCTGCCCGACTAGAATTGCCGTCGGGCTTCGTGTGACCTTCGTGTCTTGGTGTCTTCGTGGCAATCCCCCTTCTTCCATCTCTGCGCCCCTGCGTTGAATCGTGTGTTTCTTCCCCCTTTGCCTTCCTTGCGTCTTCGGCGCCTCTGTGCGAGTCCTTCCCCTCTCTTCTTCGTGTCCCCATTCGTGCCTTCGTGCCTTAGTGGCCATCCCCTTCTCTGCGTCGGAGTTTACCCGCCGTAGCTGCTCTAGCGGAGGCGGGCGTCTCCGCGCCGCACTCTTTTTCCTTCCCGGAGATTCTGTGAAGAGCCTTCCCTCGGAAACCGATAGCTAGAGCGATGGAGGAAAAGAGGTCGTCGGAAGACCTCTTTGCGTCGGAACGCGTGTTCCGACGGTCGTTAGTTCAGTGGAGGACTGAGGGAATGGCCAAGAAGAAAGCAGCCAAGAAGAAGGTGGCAAAGAAGAAGGTGGCGAAGAAGAAGAGATAACTTCGCCGGAAACAAGTCGAAAAAGGGAAAGGGCGATCCAACTCATGGATCGCCCTTCTCGTTTCCCCGTCGTTCATCCCAAAGGGGACATTACTGATTGTCGACAACGCAACGGTCGCTGATGTGCCTTTCATCTTTCCGGCAAGCAATCGGTAAGGTTCACGAATATGAATCGGCGGAAAACGCTATCGCGTTTTCCGCCCTTGGTGTCCCTCTTCGTGTCTTCGTGTCTTCGTGGCTATCCCCTTCTTCGCGAATGTCCCCCTCGTGTTCTTTCCGCTTATGTTCGAGCCCCCAAGACCGCCTCGATGATCCCCCCCGCCCCCTTCCCGGTCATCGCCAAGGCCTCCATGGGACAGAGCGCTTCGCGCTTGTCGTCCATAAGCGTCTCTACAAGCTCACGCGCGTAGGGGCTGATCTGCAGCTTCATGAGCCGATCCCGTCCGCCCAGCGACATCGTGGCCGCGATCACCTGCTTAGGTCTAGGGGTGGACATGAGCGCCGCCGCGGCGGCCCCCACAACCTTGTCCACCACGATCGAATCCTTGAGGAACTCGCCCCGATCCCGCGCCACGAGGGCCAGCGTCTCCAGACCCTCCTCCTTCGACCGCAGGACGACCCTCCCGTCCCGCACGATGAAGAGGGTGAGTTTGTTTTCGTCCAAAAACTTGAGCAGCGCTTCCGGTGTCGTCTCAAAGGCCATGACGTCTTCCTCTCAAGGGTTCTAGTCCCATCCGGACCGATAGATACGGGACCACCTTGTATGCGCGTCGTGCCGAAAAGTCAAGAGCGATCCGCTGCGCGTGCGCCGCACGAAAACGAACGAGAGACGCCCCACCGGAATGCGGGCGTCCCTCACTAGGACACGCGATGGTATGTTACTGGTTTCGCGGACGCTCCTGGCGCATCTTTCCGCGCGCGGCCTGGAGTTCTTCGCTCGTCAGGTACCCGCCCCGGTTCGCGTCGATCTCATCGAACCTCTCCGCCGGGCCCTTCCACTCGTCGCGAGAAAGCTTCCCGTTCCCGTCAAGATCCATGCGCTGCAGCATGCGCGAGGGATCGACTTCGGCCCCCTGCCCCTCCTGGGGACGCGTCAGAGCCTTCGAAAGTTCCTGGAGGCTGAGCTTTCCGTCTCCGTCCGAGTCAAGCTTGGAGAGCTGCGTCCACATCTTCTCCTCCACCTCATCCTGCGTGAGCATCCCGTCGCTGTTAGCGTCGAACTGTGCCAGGAGAGTCCGCGGCCGCAGATAGGTCTCCGCCTCCCCCTCATCGACCGAGCCGTTCCCGTTCGCGTCCATCTGCTGGAATACGGCCAAAAACTCATCGCGCGTCACCGACTTGTCCTTGTTCGTGTCGAAGGCGACGAGGAAAAGATTGAATCTCCTCGGCCGCTCTCCCCCCTCCCGTTGCGCTCCCTCCGCCCGACGCTCGCCGCCCTCGCGCCGGCGCTCGCCCCCGGAAGCTCCGGCGCCCGTTCCATAGGCCGCGAACTCCGCGGGCGAGAGGACCCTGTCGGCATTCGTGTCCAGACGGTTGAACTCGACAAGGGGACCCGGAAACTCGTCGGGCTCGATTACCCCGCTCTTGTCCACGTCGAGCTCCGCGAAACGGTCCGCCCCAAAGGCAAGAGGACAGGCCAAGCCCGCAACCCACAGCAAGGCGATGCATCCCAGCGCAATCCTTCTCATCGGTCTCTCCTTCAACAGGTTCCCCGTGCTCATAAGGGTGAACCCGGATTCCCCAAAAAGGTTCCGAAGAAAACGAGAGGAATGCGCTACCCGGCGCTTGGCGAGGGGGCGCGGCTGGCGGCTTCGGCTCCCACGCAAAGGGCGGAATCGTTGAGAGCCGCTAAACGCGCTCGCTCGACCCCCACGAACTCCCGGACACCCGCCCGCAACGCTTCATGGGAGAGGAGTCCCAACCGCTGGTTCAGGGCCCCCAGAAGCACCATGTTCGTAACCCGAACGTCGCCCAACTCGTCGGCGATGGCGCTCGCCGGAACCAAGAGGGCGAAGCGCTTGTCCTCCTCGGCGACCGCGATGACGCTGCTGTTGACGAGGAGAAGACCCCGGCCGTCCCGCAGCGAGCGAAACCGCTCATAGGAGGGGGCGTTCATGACGACAAGGGTGGCGGCGTTCTCCACCCGGGGGGAGTAGATCGGCGCGTCGCTCAGGCGCACGTGGCAATGGCAGGTGCCCCCTCGGACTTCGGCGCCATACGACGGCACGTAGGTCACGTGCTTTCCCGCGTCCATCATGAGCCGGCACAGAAGCTTCCCCATGAGCAGGACGCCTTGCCCGCCGCTCCCTGCGACGATCATGCGCTCGTCAAGCTTTTTCCCAGTCACGGTAGACACCCAACGGAAATGTCTTGATCATTACCTCGTCAACGAACTTGGCGGCCGCCACGGGCGCCATCCTCCAGTACGTGGGACAGGGCGAGAGGATCTCAACAAGGCTGAACCCGCGCTTCTCCTCCTGACACCGGAAGGCCTTCTCGATAGCCCGCTTGGTGCGCCGGACGCTGGACGGGGAGGAGACGGAGGTCCGCTCAAGATACACGGCGCTCTCCAGCGTGCTCAACAGCTCGCAGACGCGGATCGGACAGCCTTCGCGCACCTTGTCGCGTCCCTCGGGGCTGGTAGCGGTGCGCTGCCCGAGGATGCTGGTGGGAGCCATTTGTCCGCCCGTCATGCCGTAGACGGCGTTGTTGATGAAGATGACGGTGATAAGTTCTCCCCGGTTCGCGGCATGTATGATCTCCGCGGTTCCGATCGCCGCCAAATCGCCGTCCCCCTGGTAGGTGAAAACGATGTGGTCGGGATGCACCCGCTTGAGGCCGGTGGCGACCGCCGGCGTGCGACCGTGCGCGGCCTCGCTCATGTCGATATCCAGATAGTTATACGCCACCACGGCGCAGCCGACCGGCGCAAGCCCAATGATCCGCCCGCGCAGGTCCTGTTCCGCTATGACCTCTGCGATCAGGCGATGCGCGATACCGTGCCCGCACCCGGGGCAGTAATGGGTCGGAACCGCTAGGAGCGTCGCCGGTCGTTCGTAGACGACGGTCTTCACCGTGTTCCTCCGAGAATGCTGCGGATCTCCAACTCGATCTCGGCGGCCGCGGGTAGTCCCCCGCCCATGCGTCCTAGGAAATGAACGGGCGCACGTCCCTCAATGGCGAGTTTCACGTCCTCCACCATCTGCCCCGCGGAAAGCTCCACCACGAGAAAGCTGCGACCCGGGCGCGCGAGGCCCCGCAGCACGTCGGATGGGAACGGCCACAGGGTTATCGGCCGAACCAGCCCGACCGATAGAGACCGCCCAACCTCCCCCGCGACAAGTTCGAGACTGATCCTCGCCGGCGTCCCGTAGGCCACGATGATGACCTCGGCATCCTCGACGTTCACGCACTCGACGCGCACCTCGCTGTGCCGGATCCGCTCGTACTTCTCCTGCAAATGGACGTTGTGGATCTCGAGGTCCCCTCCCAGAAGAAAAAAGCTCTTCACGATGTTCCGGGGACGCCCGCCCGCCGCGCCGGTGAGGGCCCACGGCTTAGGCCACACCCCCGGCCTTCTTTCGAGGTCGAAGGAAACGGGCTCCATCATCTGCCCGATCAGGGCGTCGGACAGGACGATGGCGGGGGTCCGGTGCTTGTCCGACAGGTCGAACGCGTCGAACACCAGGTCGGCCATTTCCTGGACGCTCGCAGGCGCCAGCACGATGCAATGATAGTCGCCGTGGCCGCCCCCCTTCACGGCTTGGAAGTAATCCCCCTGCGCCAGACTGATGCCGCCCAGGCCGGGCCCCGCCCGCTGGACGTTGACGATCACGGCGGGGAGTTCCGCGCCGGCGAGATAGGAGATCCCTTCCTGCTTGAGGGAGATGCCGGGGCTCGACGAGCTGGTCATGGCGCGTGCCCCGGCCGCCGAGGACCCGTGCACCATCGAGATCGCCGCCAGCTCCGATTCCGACTGGATAAATACCCCGCCGACCGCCGGCATGTTCTCGGCCATGTAGGCGGTCAGCTCGTTCTGCGGCGTGATGGGATACCCGTAGTAATGCCGACAACCCGCGAGGATAGCCGCTCGACCGGCGGCCTCATTCCCGGATGTGAAGACCTTGTCGGTGACCATTCCTCACGGCGTCTCCTGAAAACAACGATTCCCCAAGTCTTACCTCCGATGCTATCGGCAGGCTAAGCGCGGTCAAGGAGAAGCGACATCCTCCGCTTCTTCGCTGGAGGGTGGAGTTTCCTGCCCGTCTTCCTCAAGGGTGATCGCGGCATCCGGACACATGAGAGCGCACCGCCCGCACAGGGCGCAGGGGACCTCCGCCCGCACCACCGCCGGCCGCACTCCCTGCGCGTTCGCCTTCCGGTCCATGACAAGCACCTCCTTGGTGCAGACCTCGACGCACAAGCCGCAGCCCTTGCAGTAGAGCTCACTCACTATCACTCGGCCCATAGGAGTGGCTGCCCCTCCAGTTCAGTTTCGAGCGCAGCGTATCATAGTACGAGCGGGCCCCCGTCTCAATCAGCGAGAACGCCTTCTCGAATACGGCGATCTCCAGAACGTCCTTGGGCTCCAGATCCCAACGGGTCCTCCCGTCCACGGCGACGACTCCTCCGCTCGTCCCCGGCCGGACCCGGATCTCGATCAGCCCGTCCGCCGGCACCACGAGCGACCGGTTCGACAGAACGTGGGCGCAGATCGGCGTTATCACGAAGGCCTGGACTTCCGGATGCACCACGGGCCCCCCAGCGCTCAGCGAGTGCGCCGTAGAACCCACGGGGGTCGCCACGATCAGCCCGTCTCCTTCATACGTCGTCGCCCCCTGCCGGTCGATGGCGAGGTCCAGCGCGATCATCCGCGAGCGCTCGCGGGAGAGCACGACGAAGTCGTTGAGCGCTAGGCTGTGCTGCGGTCGGCGTCGCGGCCGACGCAGGCACCCCCGGAGCATGAGCCTCTTCCGGGGCGTCGCCCCTCCCCCCAGGATCGTGTCGAAAACCTCCTGAAACTCGTTCTCGGAAAGCTCGGCGAGGAAACCGAACTTCCCGAAGTTCACCCCGACGACCGGGATCTGGTTCTTCCCCAGTCGTCTCGCCACGCTCAGGATCGTCCCGTCCCCCCCGAAGACGATCACGTAGTCGGCGGACAGCCGCGACAGGTCCGCCTTCCCGTCGAGGTCCACCGCAACGACCCGCGCGCGGGTCTTGATCCAGGGGACCAGCCGCGCCACGCTCTCGCGGACCGCGGGTTTCTTCCCGTTGCCCACGACGACAACCTTCTTGCGTTTCGCTCGACAGGACAAGGTCAACAACCCCAAAGATCGCACGCCACGAACGCGTCAGTCAAATCGAAACCCGGCTCAAGCGGCGCCCTTCACCCGAGCACGCCGCCGGTCATTCCTGCTCGCGGTAGAGAAGATAGTTGGCAAGATACGCTAGTTTCCCCGCATAACGCCCGAGCGGACGGAGGTCCTCGACCGCCTCTTTCGTGAGGCGCGACGCCTCCTTGCGCGCCTGATCGATCCCGCAGAGCCTCACGAAATCCATCGGCGCCCTCTCCTCCTTCTCCCGGCGCCATCGCAGGCCCATCCCCACCTCTTCCACGCTCTCCTCCGCGCGGACAATGTCCTCCATGATGTGCATCGCCGTCCCGACCTTGAGACCGTACTGCCCCAAGGCGCTCATCCGGCCGGATGACCCCTTCACCGTCGCGGCCCCGAGGACGACGCTGGCCGCCGCCAGCGACCCCGCCTTGTGCGAATAAACGTATTCTATCGTTTTCTGATCCGGCGTCCTCCCTCGGGAAAGAATGTCCATGACGAATCCCCCCAGCATCCCGGTCGAGCCGAGGTGCTTGCAGAGCTCGGCGACGAGCAATCGCACGAGCTCCCCGTCCTTCACCTCCCGGGCGATCAGCTCGAAGGCGCTCAGGATCAACGCATCCCCGGCCAGCAACGCCACCCCCTCCCCGAAAGCCCGCGGCACCGACGGCTGCCCGGGCGTCGCGTAGGGGGAAGCCACCCCCGGCAGGTTCCCGTGCACCACCGACAGGGCGTGGATGCACTCCATCGCACAGGCGACGGGTATCGCCTCCTCCTCTTCGCCCTTGCACGACTCCGCCGCGAAGATGGTCATGATCCCCCAGATCCGCCTGTGATCCCCCAGGACCGCATACCGCATCGCCTGGTGCACCACCGGCGGATAGCACGTCTCCTCGGGAAGATACTTCCCGAGGTACGCGTTCAGCCTCTCCCGTTTCCGCGCGATCTCTTTCTCAAAGAGCGGGAGGTTCTTGAGAAACACTTCTCTATTCATATACCTCCGTCCTATGCGGGTTGATCATGGCGTCCTGGATGAACTGCCTGAGCGCGTCCAACTGCTCCCGCTTGAGGCGGTCGAACCTCATCCCCACGCGGTAGTACTCCTTGAACGCAGGACGGTCGCACCACAATACCCGGCCGGCGACCGGAAAGTGCGGAGGGAAAAGCTGCATGAGCATCGGTACCTCGAAAACGATCACGAGACGCGCCCCCCTGCGCACCGCCCGCCTGCTTCGGAACGAGACCCCTCTCGAGTTCAGGTTCCGAATCGCGTTCCCCTTCTCCAGGGGCGTCCAGAGTACCCCAAGGACCCTTCGCTGGAAGCCGATCTTGCACTTGCGCACGGCGTACCGGGGCATCTTGCGTCGTTGCGGCCCCGCATACCCCTTTTCCTTCCGGCCCATCGACAAACCCCTCGTCAGGCATCTTCCCTAAACAATATACCAAACGGCAACCCGCGTCAAACCTCCTCCTGAGCCTGAGGCGTGGGCGCGCCGACGGCGGCCGCCCCTTTCCCCCCCCCCACAGCCGGACTCAAGGGTGGCCCCCATGCGGTCGATAGGGAATGTGGGGGTTGCCGGAACGCGAGGCCGCCGATGGGGAAAATATGGTCTCTCGACAAGCCCGTTGTACGGATGCTGGGCCGGTTCGGCATCTTCGTGGTGGTCCTCGCGCTCGCGGCGGGGCTCTACGTCACCAAAAAGGTCGCCGAAGCGGACCGGTACTACCGCTATCGCCATCTAGACCAGGATGGCGACACCGTCCTCGACGATCAGGATGAGGACGTCGACGGGGACGGCCTCGTGAACATCTCGGACGCGGATGCCAACGACAACGGTTCGGAGAACTGGGAGGACGCCGTCGGGGCGGCCCGTGGCCTCGTCGGCAAGCACGTGGACTACCTCGGCGGCCGCTTCGGGAACCTCGGCGTCAAGATGGGATGGTTCCGCAGCGCCGACGTTGTCCTCGTCGCGTACGAAAAAGCCGGCGTCTTCCTCGCGCGCGAGATCGCCGCCGACGCCGCCCAGGACCCCGACGCCTACGCGGATCTGCGCTCAGGCGCAAAGGTGGATGTCCACAACGCGCGCGCCTTGGCGAGGTACTTCAAACGCAAGCGCTGGATGCTCCCATCCTGGCGCTTGGCTTCGCCCGGGGACGTCCTCCTATTCGGGGACCGCTTCGTGGCGCTCGTGACCGCCCCCTGGGACGACACCGGCTACGACGTGATCTGGGCGAATCCGTCCGCCGGAAAGGTGGAGAGCTCGAATACGAGGATCCTCGACGGCAACGGGCACGAGCCCACCGGCGCCGCTGTCATCGGCGAATAAGCGCACCCGCATTCCCAAGGGGCATGGCCTTGGCAAGCGTCCTGATCGTCCGAGAGAATGCAGTCACGCGGCGGATCGAGCGCCTCCTCGCGGAGGAAGGCCATCGCTGTCTCGCCGGCCGGTCCCGGATGGATCAGCGCTGCGACCTCGTAATCGTCGGCATCGACAACGGCGACGAGGACGCCAAAAAGCTCCTGCGAAGAATCCGCCTCAGGCATCCGGGCTACGTGCCGGGAGTCCTGGCGAGCACCCGAGAGCAGCCGAGGCTCGACGCCGATCTCAGACTCGCCGTTGAGGACGTCATCACCGCCCGGACGCCTCCCTCGCTCACCCGCATCAAGCTCGAAGGACTCCTGCGGATCAAGGGAAAGCTCAACCGGCTCGATACGCGATGCGGCAATATGCGGCTCCAGCTCGAGTCCCTGGCCGCCGCCGCCCACAGCATCGACCAGGAACTCGACCTCGCCAGCAAGCTCCAGAGCAGCCTCTTCCCCCCAGCCGACTTCACCTTCCCCGGCTCCCGCTTTGCGACGAAACTCATCGCCGCCTCCGTCGTCAGCGGAGACTTCTACGACATCTTCCGGCTCGACGAAAGACACGTCGGCTTCTATGTGGCGGACGCTAGGGGGCACGGAGTGCCCGCCGCCCTCCTCACTATCTACGTCAAAAAGGGCCTTTGGTCCAAGGACATCAAGGGCAACACCTATCGCATCGTGGGACCGGCCGAGGCGTTGGCGAAACTCAACGACGACCTCATCGCCGAGCAGTTCATGGACATCCCCTTCGTCACGATGTTATACGCGGTCTACAACATGAGCACGCGCGAGCTCGTCTGGTCGAGCGCCGGACATCCGCCCGCGTTCGTGCTCGCGCCGACGGGACACAAGCACATGCTCGAGGCCGGCGGTCCCCTCCTCGGCGTCGTCCACGACGATTTCGAAGAGGGACGCATCCAGCTCGACATTCATGAAAAGGTCGTCCTCTACACCGACGGCGTCGAACGCCTGCGCGCCAAGGCCACGGGGAAAACCGGCATGGAGGCCTTCGCGCAACTCGTGTCGGAACTGGCCCACGAAAGCGTGGGCAACATCGTGAGGGGCGTCTTCGCCCTGGGGCTGGGACATCTCCGCGGGAAGAGACCCGACGATGACGTCACCCTCCTGGCGATGGAGCCTATCCCCGAGGAACACACCCCTTGAATCCCTCCCCTGGAGCCTGCCCGCCGTAGTCCCGTCCCGCGACTGCCGGACCGCGTTCATCTGCGGTTACACCTCTTTCTTTGCGCCTTTGCTACCTTTGCGGCTCTGCGCTAAAATTTTCTTCTCTGCGCTACGTCGCCATCCCCTCCCACGCGCGCAGGAACCGGCGTTCCTGGAGGATATAGTAGTACAGCCTCTCGGGGCGCAGCGAGATCGCTTTGCGGATCGCGATCAGGGCCAATGGCGTTTCCCCGTTGATGAAATACGCCTCCGCAAGAGTGTCCAGGATCGCATCCCGATCCGGGTCCTTGCCCGCGAGCTCGATCGCCTTCTTGGCATACAGGAGAGCCTCCTCGCGGTTCCGCAGTGAAGGGATCTTGCTTGTCGCAAGGATCCAGGCCTTGTCGTTATACGCGGTGGCGAGATCCTTTCGGCTGGTGCCCGCCCCGCCGATCACCTCGTTGCAGAACTCCAGGTGCACAAGATATGCGTGTTTGAGCGTGAGCACCGTCTCCAAGGCGCCCTGTAAGTCTCCCGCCTCCACGTGACATTCGAGAAGCATCTCGAGCGCCGCAAAGTCCCCGGGACGAAGCAACCTCGCCACCGAAAGGTAGCGGCACGCCTCCGCCCAGGACTCACCACCGTCCTCGGCCGAACCCAGAACGGTCTTCGCAAGCTCCACGTAGGCATCGGGGGAAAGCCGGTCGAGCCTCACGCGACGCTCCGCCACCTCCCGCGCCTCGTCGAACCGCTCAAGAATGAACAGTCCCTGCCAGAGGCCGTAAAGGGCCCTCCCGTTCGTCCTCTTGAGGCGGCTCGCCTCCTCCAGTACCGGCACGGCCTGCCTCGGATTCTCGTACAGCAGGTCCCAGCCGCGTCCCGTCAGCCTGGCGGACCGCACCTCCGCATGCGCAAGAGCCACGACGCAGGCAAGGATCATCGCCGCCGCGACGACGGCCACCCCCACATTGAAACGCTCCAAACGCATGCGCCGCTCTGGATCGAAACCCATGGGCGTTCCGCCCGCCCCCTCGCCCCGCTCTTCCGCTGGACTTCCCGGGTCCATCAACGTCCTTCCTCCGCCTTCATCTGCGTCCATCGGTGCTCCCACGTCTCATCTTCCCTCTCTCATCTGCGTCCATCGGCGTTCATCGGCAGTTCCATCCCCCCTTCGTGCCTTGGTGCCTTCGTGGCTATCCCCTCCCTTTCATCCGCTCCGGCGTCGCCCGCGCTGCCAAGATCCCACGAAAGGACCTTCCCTCCCTCGCGGTTGATGAAAACCACCCGGTCCCCCGAAAGCTCCCCGTCTATGGCCTCACGAAGCCGCTCAAGGAACGCCTCCCGCTCGTCCTCCCCCCACCCCGCCGCGTCCACCACCACGAATAGCCGTCGTGACTCCCCCGGGCTGGCCTCGACCGCGCTCGTGACCCCCGGAACATGTGTGATGCGCCAAACGAGCTCCGACGGAGGCGAAGCTCCATTCGACGGAGGCATCGGAGCGATGGTTCGCTTCGCCACGACCGTCCCGGCGAAGAAGGCGGCAGCGGCGACGGCCACGATCAGCAGGACAACGCCGACGATCCAAACGCCCACCTTGGGAAAGGTCCGCTTCGCCTCCATGAGGGCCTCACTTCAGGAGTTCAAGAAAAAACTGCGAAAGGCTCGGAGGTCGACCCATCGCCATTACCGACGCGAGCCTCCTCGCGAACACCGCTAAGGCCGCAGCGTTGAGGATCACCGCAAGGAGTGCCAAGGTCCGGTCCGTCCGGCGCTCCAGCAGCGCTACAAACCCCATGCAAAGAGCTAACACCTCGAGCGGGGCCAACAAGGTTACGCCTAAGACGATCGCCCGGATCGGCTCACGCGTCGCGACGCCCAGCACGAGACACCACACGACGACGACCAGGGAAAACACAAAGGCCCACGTCCCCATTCGGCTTCCGACAAGCGACCCGCGCGGCAGATGGTACTCCGCTAACGCCCGCTCGAATGTGCGCTCTACGTCGAGGGCTCCCTCGCGCTCCCCCAAAGACTTGCACCGCGCGCAGAGAGCGGCGACGCGCTCCGCGCCCTCGAGCGGCCGTCCGCACAGCCTGCAATATCGCGCTAACTCTTCCGACCGCTCCATGTCCTTCCCCAGAACGCTAGGCGCATGTGCGTCCGGACCTCGCGCCACACCGGCGCCAAAGGCCCTTTTTCCGCAATGCGTCGGTCTCTTGCTCCCGGTATTATAGGGGGAAGGTCAAGAGATGCGCAACCCGCAACGACCTTCTAAACAGGAGGAGACGCGCCTTGCCGGCCAAGAGAAGGGGAGCCACGCCGCTCAAGCAACTGTCCTTTTCCCTCGCCGAATACAAGCGCCGCTTGAAAGCGGTTCAGGCGCGCATGAGGCAAGACTCCCTTGCCGCCCTCGTGTTGACCGATCTCGCCAATATCTGCTACCTCACGGGCTTCCAGACGATCGGCTCATACGGCTACGGCCTCTACGCGACGATCGTCCCCGCAACAGGCGCCCCGATCCTCTTCGCTTCCGACTTCGAAAGCCACAACGCCAGGATCGTCTCCTGGCTCGACGACGTCGCCCTCTACCGCGTCCAGGATCAGATCACCGGCTCGCCGGTCCACGAGTTATCCGGGCTCAATCCTGAGAATCCTGTAATCCTGTCAAACCGCTCCGGTCCCCAGGTGACCGGCTCGCCCGTCGAGCAGCTGGCAAGGGTCCTCGAGAAACGAGGCCTGGACGCTGGAAGGATCGGCTGCGAACGACTGCACTTCGCCATGACTGTGCGCGACCATGAAACCTTCGCCTCGAAGCTTCCCCGAGCCCGGTTCGTCGACGCCAGCGACCTCGTCGAACAGGTGAAGATCGTCAAGTCGGCGGAGGAGATCGCAGTCCTGCGGCGCGCGGCCCAGATCACAACGACCGCCGTCTTGGCGGCCATCGACGCGGCGGCCGAGGGCGCCCTCGACAATCGGGTAGCCGCCGCGGCGTATGAAGCGGCCATACGCGCCGGCGGCGAATACTTCAGCCTCCAGCCCGTCGTTACCTCCGGCAGACGCTCCGGCATCCCCCACTCAACGTTCCGGCGCGTCCGCCTCGACAAAGGGGACTGCGTCTTCTTGGAAATCTCCGCCGCCTATGAACGCTATAGCGCCCCCACGCTGCGGACGATCTCCATCGGCCCGCCCCGCCCCGCTTGCCGCCGGGCCTTCGAAGCGTGCCAGGCCAGCGTCACTGCCCTGCGCGGCAAGCTCCGCCACGGCGCAAGCTCCCGGGACACCGCCCAAGCTGCAGGAAAGGCCCTCCGCGCCGTCGAGCCCAAGCTCCTCTGGCACGGCTACTACGGCTACTCCGTGGGCCTCGCATTTCCTCCCGCCTGCTCCGACTGCAAGACCATCGGCGACATCACCGAAACGACCGACTTCGAACTGAAGGCCGGCATGGTCTTCCACTGCAACACCTCCCTGCGCAAACCGGGCCGCTTCGGCGTCACCCTCGGCGACACCGTCCTCATCACACAACACGGCTCCGAACCCCTCACCTCCGTCCCGGAGGAGCTAATCCTCCGCTAGCCGCCCGTCCAGCACGAGCCGGGCTCTTACGCCTCCACGCGACCGCTCAAATGTCCGGCGCCTCCCTCCCGTCCACCTGCCCCGGCCGCGGCCACAACAGGGGACACATCACCCACGGTCCAACCTCCTTCTCAACGCCATCCTACGTAAAAGATACCTTGAGGAGCGCGAAATCGTCTTCAAGCACCTCTCTGCCGGCGATCTTGCGGACGTGGCAGTAGAGGGCGTCCAGATCGGACACGCCATTGGCGAGGGTCCGAATCAGGAGAGCCTCGAACTCTTCGTGGCTCCACATATTGCCATCGGGCCGCTGGACTTCATAGCAGCCGTCGGAGAAGACACAAAGCTCAGCGGTAGAACTGACCTTCAAAACAGAGTCCTCGTAAACCGCGTCAGGATCCCAACCCAACGCCGTGCCGGAAACAGGCACATTCGCGGCCGGCTCAAGAATTCATGGCGAAGATCATCGAGTGATCTCTGGTCATTGACACGGGCCAAGGATTCTTCGAACGTCTTCCTGAGCGCGTCGATGCGGCTCTCAAGCGTCTTCATCTCACGTCGCGGCTTCTTTGACCTTCTGGACGATAGCGGTGAACGCCTGCGGCGAATGGACGGCCAGGTCGGCCAGGACCTTGCGGT
>JAZDKG010000027.1:0-5625 GCA_043803205.1 Planctomycetota bacterium | reverse complement strand
GCGCCCGCCGTAAGGCGATGGTCGAGCGAAACTTCAAACTGGGCAAACGCTTCTTCTCCTTCCGCGTCCTGGAGAACCAACTGCGCGCCCTCCTCACTGGTTTCGGGGGGACCGACGCGGAAAACCCCTGATCGCTCCCAGCCTTTCGATTCCCCCTCGGGTGTGGCGGCAAGACGTCCTTGATATGCCCTGTAACGGCGGGGAATAGTTCTTGTAGAGGCTTGCGGATAGACGCAGGGTGAGGTCCGTATGAGGAATGTCACGAGAAACCGGGACGCCGGACGCCTCCAGTGTCTCGTCTCCAGTTTGGTTCCCTTGATCGGTACCGTGCGGGCGGGGGCCGAAAAGGCCGAGGCGCCTTCGACGTAGGTGATCGCCTTCACCTTCCAAGGCACCTATGGCTTCGATCGTCTCATGGCGATGGAGCGGCTCGAGGTCTTTGACCAGGGCGCCATCGACGGGTGGGCGCTCCAGATCGACAAGGCATACTCGTTCCCGGCGGTCAAGGGACCGGGAGAGCTGGCGGACGCGCCGGCGTTCCTCAAAGCCGATACCCGCGAAGGACGCCACATCCGGCCCACGCTGTTTCTCACGCGCCTTTTGAGTTTCAACCCCGACTGGAATCACGGCACGCCTGATCCCGGCGATCTTGCGATCGTGGAACGCATCCCCGGCATGGCGTTGGATGACGAGACGGGGGAGCGTATTGACTCCTCCGTCCCATGCCAAGTAGGATGCGCTGCAAGCCCGGCGACGTCTTCTCGTCGCTTCCGGATTGGAGCGCCTTCGGATGCATAGAGCTTGCCCCGTTGCTGTTCTTCTCATTGTTCTTATTCACCTCGGCGGCTCTTCCGTCACCGCCGAAACGCCGGCGGCTTCGCCTGATCCCTCCTGGCGACCCGCTCCGCCCGCGCACGCGGAGGATCTCGTCGAGCGCTTCTACGTGGATGACAAGACACCTCCGTCACCCACGCCGGAGGAGAAGGCTCGCGGCTTCATCCTTTATCGGCGCCCCTGCACCGACCTCGTCTTTCCCAACTCAACCCCCGCCGCTCGCGAGCGCGTCGATGTCCTCTCGACCTTCGCCGCGCTCGACGAGTATGAAGCCATCACCTTCGCGCTCTACGCCCTCAAGGACCTGTCCGGCGTCACTTTGGAGCTGTCCGATCTTCGACTTGCGGAGGGCTCCTTCGTCCTTCCGTCGGCCGACGCGGACCTGCGCGTCGCTCGGGGTCTCTTCAAGCGCATCACCCACTACTCGGGTCCGGGGGAGTTCATGTACATGCCGACATGGCTGGCGCGCTTCGATTCGCTCGAGGTCCCGGGGGGTCAGTCCACGTGGCTTTGGCTGACGCTGCATGTGCCCGCCGACGCGTTCCCGGGGACGTACCGGGGGACGCTGCGCGTGAGCGCGGCGGAGACGGTGGAAATCCCGGTCGAGATCGAGGTCCTCTCGATCACGCTTCCCGGTGAGCCGGACGTGAACTTCGGGTTCTACGATGCGCCCACGCTCGAGAAGCTCGCCCAGCAGCGCGCGCACGGGATGACATCCGTCGGCTGGTATGGCGAAGCGGGCCTCGCTCCTTCTGTTTCCAATGATTCGCTTTCCGTCGACTTTGCAGGCACTAATCTGGAGCGGGTGCTCGAGGCGTACCGTCGCGCGGGATTCCGGCGACCGATCCTGTGGCTGATGCCCGGCGACGTTTACAAGTGGTGCGCGAAGGAGGCGGAGCCCGGCTCGGAGCGCTTCGCGAAGCTCTACGGCGACATCATGCGCCTCATCCGCGAAGAGGCAAACCGACGCGGATGGGCCGAGATCATCACGCAGCCCGATGATGAATGCCCCAGCCACGCAGACCGGATGGGGCGCTCCCGGATCGCGCTCCCGCTTCTCAAGGCGGCGGGCTTCCGCACGGAAATGGATCACTACCTTGCTTACAGCGACAACGGCGGGGACAACGACAAGTGGGTTGCCGAGACCCTGCCCCACGTGGACGTGATCACGTTGCGCTACTGGTTCGAGAAGAGGCTCGGGCAGGAGCCCTGGGACGTGGTCGCCGAGAGGGTCGCCAAGCTCGGGAAGGAGCTTTGGACGTACAACATCACCGCGGCCCACATGTTTCCCCAGCCCGCGTCCATGCGGTTCAACGGCGGCTGGTTCTTCCGGACGCACGGGAAGACCTGCAAAGGGATGTACTTCTGGGCGTATTGGACCGGCCCGGGGGACCCGTACAACGATCTGGACGGCGCGAACTCCGATTTTCGGTATTACTACCCGGCCGATCCGGCAAGGGGTCTCTCGGGGGGAGCGTCTATCGACCTAGCGTGCATGCGCGAGGGGTTGGACGACCTCCGGTACGTCGAGGCGCTCGAACGCTTGATCGAGGCGTCTCCGCAGTCGTCATCGGCGGTCCGCGCGCGGGCGACCCTCGATGAGCTTTTGCGTTCTTTCAATTTTTCCGAGGCGCGCAGACGCGCGGTCGAGGGCACGAAATCGGTCTGGGAGACGCTCGAAGAACACGACGGACGTCGCACAGCACGGGGGTGGTACCTTTATCCCAACGGCTGGAAGCACAAGAGCTACGATGAGGCCCGCCGGACGCTGGCGAGCGCGATCCTGAGTCTAGAGGGCGCGCCGTGAGGACGGAGGCGGGGCGCCTTTCGCCGGATTCCGCTTGAAGGAGGACGTCATGTCCCACGACTTCCCCGAAGGCAAGAGTAAGCGCGAGCGCATGCTCGAATGGATGCGTCATGGGGATGCCTCGCGCGTGCCCGTGCTCATCGGTCCGGGGTTCTACCTTGCCGCCTCGTACTTCAAGATGCCCCTCGAGGAGGTGACTTGGCCGGTTGCTGCGCGCGCCGCCGTCGAAACGCACACGCAGAATCAACAGTGCATCGGAAGCCCGCTCCCGTTCGACGCCATCCCGTTCACGGACAAGCTCTCCCTCAAGCATGAGGAAGAGGCTCTACCGGACGGGACGAGCCGGCGCACATCGTATCTGGCGACTCCTCGCGGGACGCTCAAGGAGGTCTGGGAGAAGGCCCCCAACATCGGCGGCTGCAAGCGCGAGTTCTACGTGAAGGGCCCGGAGGACCTTCCGGCATTCGAATCGTTCATCCGGACGGCGGTGGCGACCATCCTGGAGAAGCCCGCCGTCCGCGAGAAGGTCATGAGTGATCTCCTCGCGCACAAGGCGGAGGGCGGGCTCTTCTTCCCTATCGACCTGTGGGTGTTCTGCCCGACGGTCGAGCTTGCGTCGTGTTACTACATGGACCAGGCGACGGCGATCTTCACGCTCTACGACCAGCGCGAGCTCATGGAGGAGCTCTTCGAGCTTCACTGGAAGACGACGGAGCTGTGGCTTGATCTGGGCCGAAAGGTCGACGTGGATATCTTCGGATACGCGATCAACGGGCTCGAGTGGCTGTCCCCGGATCTCTACGAGCGCTACATGATCCCCCAGGCGAAGCGGATCAACGATTACGCGCGCTCCATCGGGAAGCTGTCGTGGCTTCATACGTGCGGGAAGAAGAAGGGGCTGATCCAGCGCGACGCCTACGCGCGCATGGGTGTCGATTACCTTGAGAGCCTCTCTGCTCCCCCGACGGGGGACATCGACGACTACGCGTGGGCTCGGGCCAAGATCGGATCGGCCGTCACGACGCGCGGAGGCGTGAACTGCGAGTTCTTTTACGCCGACGATGTGGAGCCGCTCAAGGCGCACGCGCACAAGGTGCTGGACGGTTGCCGGGGGTACAGACACATGATCGGGGACACGAACTCCTCCGTGCCTCCGTACGCGTGGGAAGGCATCCAGGCGGTCATCGACGTGGTGCGGGAGCGGGGGGCGATGTTCGACTGAGGTCGCGTGCCGAGGGCAAGAGAGTAGATTCGGAATCCCGATTCAGGGCATCGGCTTTTCAGGAGCGTTGAGCACTCCTGCAACGCTTGTGGGATGCTCGGCGACGGTCGTGGGCGGCGCGGCGTCGCCGGGGTTCCTGGGTCTCTTGCGCCTCACGAGGCGATAGGGGGAAGGGAGCTTGCGAATTCCGAAGTCCTCTCCTCGAGCGCGCTCGATCGCGCGCCGCGCGCCCTGGCGAATGGCGCGACGGGCCTGAGCTGGGTGGAGGTGGATCGCGGCGGAAGTCCTTGCGTGATACTCGTTCTCGGCCACGTCGTCGCAGGTCCAGGGGGTGGTTCCGCGCTTGACGGCGACGATCTCGATACCGGGGAGGAGGTCCTGCGCTTCCCTTGTGAAGGCGAGGTCGCCTGAGGCGAAGATCGTCCGCACGCCCAACTCGCTCGCGCAGAGGACGATCTCGCCAAATTCGCCGATGGAAAGGTCGTTGATGCTCAGGTCGAGCACACCCGCGTTGCCGGTGTGGGGCAGGTGGGCGTAGGGGGTTCCGGCTTTGGCGTGCTGCCCGACGAAGGCAACGGCGTCGAAGGTTGCGTCCAGGAGGAGAGGATAGCCCTGGGGCCATCCGCGGCCGAGCTCGACGCGCTCATCGAGGAGCTCGGCGTCGATGGCTCCCCAGCCGTGGCCGTCCAGGACGATGATGGAGCTTGCGCCCGCCTCGAAGAAGCCCTCAACAGCAGCGTTCACCTCGAGAGTGAGAAGCCTCTTCGCCTTCTCGTAGTATCTTCCCGTCGGCTCGCACCAGTCCTGGACGTTGAGGACGCCCGCGACTCCTTCGAGGTCGGTCATGAGGTAGAGTTTCACGTCCTCCTCCTCGAGCACGACGCCGGGACGCTAGTGGGCGGCGAACCGGAGCGCCCAGCGGCGCGGTGTGGTCGCATTGTGGGCGAGTCGCAGTCTGACAATGCCGTTGGCCAAGCGGCGGGGGGTCGCGCGATCGGCGTCCGAGCAGACCCCCGATACGCGCAGCCCCTTGGGCACGTGAATAAAGAGGTCGTATGGCTTTCCCTTGATGAGGTCGCTCACGCCGGAAAGAACGCGTTCGGGAGCGTTCCAGCGCAGGCTCCGGATCGAGACGGCGCCCTGGGTAATGTGGCGGCTGGTGGAAAGGAGCTGGGGTTCGTCCCGCTTCTCGTGGAGCGCCAGCACGCGGCACGCACGAGCGGGGAGGTCGAGCGCGATCGAGCCTCTGTGCTCTCCAAGAAACTTCTCGTTCCAGAAATCGAAGATGAGGTACGTCGCGTTCCGCTTGAGACCGAGTTCCGCGAAGGAGACGGTCTCCTTCTTCGGCGCGTCGGGATTCCAGTTGAACACGGCCGCCACGTTCCATCGGTCGAAGGGGCGCCGGACAGCAAGGTTCCAGATCGAAGGAGGTCCGAGGCCCTCGGCATCCATCGTAAGGATGTCTGCCGGCGGGAAGCGCTTGTGGAGATCGCCGCCGGGCACGCGCCAAGGGCTCAGATCCATGGGCAGGATGTCGGCCGGGGGGAGCACCTTCCGGAGAATCGCGAGCCTCTCCGCCGGAAGCTTTGCCAGCTTGTCGCTTGAGGCGAGGAAGACGCCGGTGATGCCAAAGATGGTCGCCCAGGCCCGGGCTTCCTCGACGGAGAGGGGGGACCGGACGCTGAGGATGTCCGGGTCGGCGTGCCAGACGTAGCGGTTCGTAAACAGGGTCTGAGCGATAACCTCGGCCGCGTATCGAATG
>JAZDKG010000026.1:0-5208 GCA_043803205.1 Planctomycetota bacterium | reverse complement strand
CAAGGCTCCCTCCTTCGCCGCTCCCAACCTACCGGACTTCGAACAAAAGATGCCTCACGCAAAGGCGCAGAGACCGCAAACAAAGAGACCCCTGCTTCGCAGAGTCGCATTGACCTGAACTGGCTGGCCCACGTGTCTTTGCGTTCCTTTGCGTCTTCGCGCCTTTGCGTGAGATCTTTTCACTACCCGAACACCATTAACCCTACCATGCGAATCGTGTCCGCGCCAACTCTACGGCGCCCTCCGCCGCGGCGAGCCGCGCTTCCCCAGAAGGATCGCGTGCTGCCTCAGCCTCTGCGCGTCCGTCCTCGCCACCGGGATCTTCCGCCCCTCCGGATCGACACCAGCGTAGTACATCGCCGTCGCGACCGTCCCGGGCGTCGGGATGAAGCACTGCACCTGCTGAGGCTTCCACCCCCGCGCCCGGAGCCATCGCGCGAGCTTCTCCATGTCCTCGTCCGTGCACCCCGGGAACGCGCTCATAAGGTAAGGCACCACGTACTGCTCTTTCCCCGCGCGCTTCGATTCGCGCTCGAACACGCTCAGGAACTCCTCGAACACCGCCGCCCCAGGCTTTCGCATGAGCGCGAGCACCCCTTCCGAGACGTGCTCGGGCGCCACCTTCATCTGCCCGCCCGTGAACTCCCCCACAAGCGCGCGCAGGTAGTCCGGCTCCGTGAGCGCGACGTCCCAGCGCACGCCGCTCGCCACCCGCACGTGCTTCACCCCCTCCACGCCCGCCACAGCCCGAAGCATCCTCACAATCCCTTTCTGGTCGCTCTGAAAGTTCGGGCAGATGCTTGGGAAGAGACAGCTTCTCCTCTTGCACGCCGGCCCTCCCGCAGCGCACCGCGCCCCCCACAGGTTCGCGCTCGGGCCCCCAACGTCGCTCACGCTCCCCCTCCACTGCGGGTGGGATGTGAGTCCCTTCGCCTCGTCCAGAATGCTTCCGACGCTTCGTGACTGAATACGCCTCCCCTGGTGGAGCGCAAGCGCGCAGAACGTGCATCCGCCGCCGCAGCCCCGGTGCCCGGTGATGCTGAACTGGACCATCTCGACGGCCGGGATCGCTTCCCGGTACGAAGGATGCGGGCGCCTTGTGAACGGAAGCGCATACACCCGGTCCAACTCCTCCGTCGTGAGCCCCTTCGCGGGAGGCGCAACCACGACCCCTTGCCTCCCCGCCCACTGGATCGCCCACGTCTCGCCGTCGTGCATCTGCGCCTCGAGCGCAAGGGTCGCGTCCATGATCCCGCACGCGCGGGACTCGATCTCCTCGTGCGACGGAAGCTCCACAACCTTTGCGCTCGCCGGAATTTCTTCGCGTTTCCCCGCGAAGACCGATCCCCGGATCCCGTGCAGACCCTCCCCCGCCGCTAGCTGCTGCGCCGCTTCAACGACCCCGAGCTCCGCCATCCCGTAGAGGAGGAGCGCGGCCTTGCTGTCCAGTACCAGCGACCGCCGCAGCGAATCGCTCCAGAAATCGTAGTGCGACACCCGCCTCAGCGACGCCTCGATCCCCCCCAGCACGACCGGGAGCCCCCGGAACGCCCGCTTCACTAGCCCCGCGTAAACGATGCATGCGCGGTTGGGCCGCGCCCCCGCCTTTCCGCCGGGCGTGTAGGCGTCGTCGCTTCGCTTTTTTCGGAACGCGGTGTAATGCGCGAGCATCGAATCGAGCGCCCCCGCCGTCACCCCCGCGAAGAGTCGCGGGCGACCCATCCGCGCGACGTCCTCCGTCGTCTCCCAGCGAGGCTGCGCGACTACGCCGACGCGATACCCGTTCGCCACGAGCCACCGCCCGAGGAGCGCCGCGGCGAACGAGGGATGATCCACGTAAGCGTCCCCGGTCACGAGGAGCACGTCGAGCTCATCCCACCCGAGGCGCCTCATCTCCTTGACGCTCATGGGAAGGAACTCGGGCTGCTCGATCTCCCCCATCACTGCCATCCCTTATTTCTTCTCTACCCCTCCGCGTCTATGCGGTGGCCCTCAGCTATCAGCGAAAGATCCGCCACTAAGGCTCGAAGGTTCACGAAGAAGCCTGCGCGGGATCCCGCGACTGCGGGACCCCGCGCCTTGGTGTCCCTTCGTGTCTTGGTGTCTTGGTGGCTAATCCTTTTCCAGCGTCTTTGCGTGATGCATGACCTTCCCCGAGCCCCCTCGCGAGCACCCGCGCGAAGATGACCTTGAGATACCGCCCCTCCGGGAAGACGCTCGAGACGGGATGGTCCGGCCCCGCCCCCGTCACGCGGAAGATCTGAAGCTCCACCCCGGCTAACGCCGCCGACCGCGACACGACGCTGCGGAACGTCTCCTCGCTCACCAGGCCCGAGCAGGAACACGTAACGAAGATCCCGCCCGGCACGACCGCCTGCACCGCTAGGCGGTTGAGGTCCCCGTACGTCCGCAGCGCCCTCGGAAGCTCCCCCTTCACCTGCGCGAGCTTCGCCGGGTCCGCGATCACGAGATCCGCCTGCCGGCCCTCTGCGACGCACTCCCGCAGAAAATCGAAGACGTCCGCGTGGCGGAACTCAAGCTCCTGCCCCTGCGCTGGGAGGCCGTTGTGTCTCGCGTTCTCCCGCGCTAGCTCGATCGCGTTCTCGTCGAGCTCGACCGCGACGACCTTTTTCGCCCCGCCCCGCAGCGCCTGCAGCGCAAACCCGCCCGTGTAGGAGAATAGATCGAAAACCTCCCGCCCGCGAGCCAGCTCCCCCGCCGCCAGGCGGTTCTCCCGCTGGTCGAGGAAGTAGCCTGTCTTGTGGATGGAGGAGAAGTCCACCCGCAGCTTGAGACCGTTCTCCCGGATCTCGACGTCCTCGGGCAGAGGGTGCTTCCGCGTGAGCGCGGCGAAACTTACCCCTTCGCGCTCCTCCGTCCGGGCGCTGGCGCGGAACGCGACGCGCGCTCGCGGGTAGAGTTCCCGGAGCGCCGACGCGATCCACTCGCCGACGGCGAGCGCCCCCGCCGTGAACGCCTCCACCACCAAAACGCCGGCGAACTTGTCAATCACGATCCCGCTCAAGCCGTCCCCCTCGGCGTGCACAAGACGATACGCGTCCGTCCTCTCGGGGAGCTTGAGCGCGTCCTCCCTCAGCGCCTTCGCGCGCGCGAGCGTCCGAAGGAAGAACGCCTCGTCGATCTCTTCCCCCTGGTCTTCCGTGAGGAGCCGCACCGCGATCGTCTGCCTCGGATGATAGAACCCCCGTCCCACGAACTCCCCCTCCCGCGTGCGCACCTCGACGAGCGTCCCCGCCCGCGGGCGCCCCTTCGGGTGCGCGACCATCTTCGTGAAAATCCACGGGTGGAGCGAGTTCCGCACCACCTTGAGCTGGATCACCGGAAGCACGTACGCCTCCCTCCTCGACTCATCGCCACAGAACCGCCTTGCCCCCTCCCCGCATACTCCGTATTATTCCCTTGGGAAAGCCCAACAGCAACCTCGAACCCGCCGTACGGCGGGTCGCGCGCGACGAAGCGGGCCCCGCCGGCGACGTGGACCTCGTCATGCGCGGCGCCGTCATTGAGGAACTTCAGGAAACGATCTTCGCCGAGGCCGTCCCATGCCTGTGAGAGACTCAAACCGGCAAACCCCCGCCTCCGCCTTTCCCACCCGCCTCCCTCCCCGTGACCGCTCAAATACCTGAAAGAAAATCTCCCCCTTTTTCTCTGCACCCTTTGCGTGCTTTGCGTCCTTTGCGTGAGACGTCTTGCTCCTCTTTCTCCGCCTCTTTACACGAGTCCCCTGTCGCCTTCCTCATCGCGCTCTTTGCGTGAGCCTCTTCCTCTTTGCCCGAACTCATACGCCGCCTCGAACATCGCTTCCACGTTCTCCACGGGCACGTTCTGCTGGATGTTATGCACCTGCGTGAAGACGTACCCGCCTCCGGGCGAGAACGCTTCGAGGTTGCGCCTCACGTGCTCGCGCACCTCGGCGAGCGTTCCGAGCGGGAGCACCCTCTGCGTGTCGCACCCCCCTCCCCAGAAGACCACCTTCCCCCCGAACTCGCGCTTAAGTTCTTCGGGCCCCATCCCCGCCGCCGAGATCTGCACGGGGTTCAGGATATCCACCCCCGCCTCCACCCATTCCCCGATGTATTCCCGGATCGACCCGCACGAGTGAAGGAACGTCTTCCACCCCGTGTGCTCATGCACCCATCGGCAGACCCGCTCGTAATGCGGGCGGATCATCTCCGCGAAAAGCTCCCGCGCCACAAGCGGCCCCCTTTGCGTCCCCGCGTCGTCGCTCCCGATCCCCCACGCGACCGCCCGCTCCCCCACCGCCTCGTGATAGAGCGCTAAACACGCGATCACCGCGTCCGCGAACCGCCCCATCATCTCGTGAGCGGTCTCCTTCTCCGTCATGAGCATGATGAGCCATTCGTCAAGGGCCCCCTGCGTGATGTTCTCCGCGAGGAGCGCGCTCATTCCGAGTAAGCTCAAGCACCTCCCCCATCCCAGGATCGCCTTGTCCGTCCCCTCGTAAAGCTCCTTCGCTCGGAGACGCAGCCCCTCAAGCTCCTCATCGCTCACCGTCGCCGCCGGGCGGAACGCCTTCGGATCGATCTTCCTCCCGCTCATCGTCGGACGGATGAAGTCGAAGTAATACCCCTCCCTGGGCATCCTCGCAACCGCCTTCCCGCTTTCTCCCAGAAGCACCCAGTCCCCGCCCGCCTCCTCGGCGATCCTCGTCCCAGGCTGAAAACAAACCCGCTTCCCGCAGAAGAGTTGCCTCTCGACCCCCTTCCGCGCGTCCTGGGCAGCCCAGCGCGCGGTCGAGCCCTCGAGCGCGACCACGTCCACGTGAAGCTTTTCGAGGACGGGCAGCTCCACCTCCGCGAGGATCTGCATCGCGTCCCGCACCTTCGTGGGCGTCCGAAACCCCATCCTCCTCTTGAGCTCGTCATACACGACGGCGTTGATCCCCGACGCCCGCATGGCCCCCAGATCGATCGGCGTCCGGTCCGGCTCCCGAAAGTTCACCGCCGCCAACACCCTATCCCGCGAATTCATCCGCCCGGCCATGCCCACTCCTGCCTGTTAAATGCTCAATGCCGCCCTCCTCAATTCCGCATTCGTCATTCGTCATTCGGTATTCGTCATTCGACATCTGTGGGCCCTGGATGCCCCCCTTCATTCCCATTCCCCCCCCCCCACCCCCGCCCCCCCCCGCCCCGCCCGCCGGCCCACCCCCCCCCCCCCCCCCCC
>JAZDKG010000025.1:0-4044 GCA_043803205.1 Planctomycetota bacterium | reverse complement strand
CCCGTGTCCCAGACCACGCGTCGTCCCCGTCGCGCGCGACGAACAGAGTGACGCCTGTCGCCCGAGACCGTCTTCCCCTCTCCGAACGCTCTGCCTTTCCCATCGTCATCACCTCGCTTGAGGAGCACCGCGCCCTCGCCCTTCCCTCTTCGGCGAAAGACTATTCTCCGTGCGACGCCCTGTCAATGCGCCTGCTGAGCATGATTCTGACCTGAACCCATCTCAAAAATGGTGTTGGCCGCGTTGGGGGCGCCGAGGCGTCGAATGCAAGGCGCGACGACGAAGGCGTATCCAGAGCGATACGCCGAGGAGGAGCACCACGGCAGGCGGCACCTCGCCGCCCCAACCCGTCGGGTCGCGAGTGGTTGCATCGCATCTCGTTGTCGCTCGTCGTTGACGTGTCGCCTTGGACACGCCTGCCTCCTCGCTCCTTGATCTGCTCGCAAGCATTGCGCGACGCGACCAGCAGCATTTTTGAGATGGGTTCCTATCCCAACAAACTCGATTGCGGAGTCCTCGGCGGCCCCGCCCCCCGATCCTCCCGCTGACGCCTCTACACCTTCCCCCCGTACTTGACCAGAAGCTCAATGTCGTAGAACACCGCGTCCAGCCCCCGGAACCGCTCGTTCGGCTGCGAGCCGTCATCGAGACGCACCGCCTCGATCCCCAACGTGTTCCACCCGTTGCGCACGTCCCGGACCTTCGCCAAGTCGATCTCGTAATACATGTAAGGCGGGAAATACGCGTACGCCGGCAAAGGATGGCCGTCCCGGTATTCGCGCTGCATCGCCTCCGGCGCGACCGCTTCCCCGTTCAGCGTGAAACGGATCTCGTCCTTCGGCCCCGCGTGCGCGATGCTGAAGCTCAGCCGCTGTTCGCTCACGATCCCGCTCGCGCGCCCCTCCTCGATGTCGTCCGCGATATTGAACCGATACTCCGCGCGCCCCTTGCTCTTCCGTCCGGACATGGGCGGCGGAACCCTTCGGTCCAGAGGGAGACTCAGCCAGTAGTTCCCCCGGTCTTCCATCGCTTCGGGGACCTTCCCGCTCGTCAGCGCCACGGGAAGTCCTTGCCGGAAAATGTAAAACTTGTCCTTGTGCTCGATCTCCCTTGCCTCCCCGATCTCCGAAAAAAGCCCCTCCTTGAAAAGCTGCGTGCAGAAGTGCCCCCGCTCGTTGATGGTGAAAAAATTGAAAAGCTGCAGCCCCTGCGCGCCCCCCTTGTGGCAACGCATCGCCGCCGCTCGCAGCACCGCCGCGTCCACGTAGATGTTCGCCGTCACTCCCGGCCACGCCACGTTGTCGATGTTCGGACAGATCTCCGTCCGCGTCCCCTTCGCCAGCTCTAGAAACTCCTCAAGCAGAAAATCCGTCCCGCTCCCCGCGTCCTGTCCGGGCATGAGGATGTCCACCAGACCCTCCTTTACCCATGCCCCCGCGTCCAGGCCCACCTTCTCGCTCTTCCGGATCGTCGGCCTGCACGGCGCCGCTAGCTTGATCCTCTTCCCCTTCTTCTTCCCCGCCTCGTCAAGGATCCTGCGCGCCTCCCTCACAAGCTCCGTCATGTGATGACGGCACTCATACCCTCGCCCGCGGTCGAAGAAAGGCGGCTGCCGCGAATAGTCCAGGTCGAACCCGTCGATGTCGTACCTCTCCGACACCTCCCGCACCACGTCCAAGACGCGCTGCCTCACCTCCGCGTGCTCGAAACTGTACGACGCCCACGCGCGCCTGTCCCACCTCTCCTTGTTGTACTCCGGATACTCCCCCTTGAACTCCTCGTCCTTCGCGCGCTCCCAGCCCTTCGCCCGAAACTCCGGGTGCTCCCGCCAGAACGGCGAGATGAGCAGCCTCAGCACCGGATGCTCCGGGTCCGCCCCGTGATGGATGTCGTTCATCCGCAGCGAAGTGAAGATCTCCATCCCGTTCCGCCGGCATCCCTCGATCGCTATCGCGATCGGGTCCTTCTTCTCCGCCACAAGGAATTCATACCAGTGCTTCCCCCACTCCCCCGGCAGCTTCCCCTCCTCGTGCGCGGCCCGCAAGGATTCCCCTAGCGTCGCCCGCGCCTTGGAGGGATAGTTGGCTAGGTCCGCCCCGATGTTGAGGCTGAACGCCGTCGCCGCCGTCCTCCCCCACAGGTCGAACAGCTCCTGGTTGTACTCGAGGTGCGAATCGAAGTCATCGTTGATGATGATCCGAAAACCCTTCTTCCCTTGACGGCTCATTGCTTCCCTTCCTTTCGCGTCCCGTGCTTGTCGGCCCTGTTCGCGTTTCACCCGGTCAGTACCCCGGAAGCTTGTCAAGCGCCGGCGGCTTCTCCGGCTGCTTCACGTAGCGCGCCGGCTCCTCCGCCTTCGCTCCCCCAAGCGCTGCAAGAACCGGCGACGTCTCGCTGGAAAATACAAGATAGCATGGCTGCCGCCCGATCTCCACCCCCGCCTCCTCGCCCTGTCGAAACTCCGACAGCGTCTTCCCCATCACCGACACCGCCCGCCCCTCGCTCGGCGCCGTCATGCTCAGCCTGCCCCTCTCGCCGTCCCTTGCGTAGAGCGTCCACACGACCGCAACGGTCTTTCCCCGTCCCTCGAAAACGTATGCCGACGTCCTCCTCCCCAACGCGACCTTCTTCACGAACTCCCGCCCGTCCAGAAGATCGATCATCACCGGATACGTGAAGGCGAACGGCTTGGGCATCCCGTCGGGGGCGATCATCGCCCCGCGATAGATGTCGTCGATCCCCGTGCCGTCCTGGTCCATGTTGTAGTAGAAGAAGCGCTCCACCCCGCCCGCGAACGACACCACGTGGCTCCGCACGTTGTACGCGACCGCCTCCCGGTAATCCGCCGGAGGAAAGTAGTGCGCCGACGCGTTGTCCGTAACCTGCGGATGACGCCGCCAGAACCCCCGCGAAAACATCGCCGCCTCGCTGTTCATCATCGGCTTCACCTCGCCGTACTGCTCGAGGAATGCGCGAAAGTCCGCCAACGCCTTCTCCCAGGGCATCGCCGCATACTCGTTCGGCATCATGGGAGTGTCCGTGCTGTACCCCGGCATCGGACAGTGGAAACTGAACACGTCGAAGTGCCCCGACGCCCCCGCGTCGAACACCTCCTTCATGAACCGCCCGTTCCCTCCGTAGAGGACGCTGTGCCCCGCGCACACCCCCACCACCGTCGCCTCCGGGTCGATGCGTTTGATGATCCGATGCGCGCTCGCAAGCAGAGGCGTATACTCGCTCCACGGGCTCGTCCAGAAACTCGACGTGAACGGCTCGTTCCAGATCTCCCACGCGTGAATGTAAGGCTTGAAGAAAGTGACCGTCTTCTCCACGTACGCCTCCCACTCGGCGATGTCCCGTGGCGTGCTCGTCATGCGCCCGTCCGGACTCGCCCACCCAGGCGTCTTCTCCAGGAGCCCCAGGAGCTCAAACCCCTGCCCCCGGAAGAACTCCGCCTCGTCGGCGACAAGCCTGTACTCACCCTTGTTCTTCTCGACGAACGGCCACTGCGTCGTCTCACCCCCGCAGTCGTGCATCCGGTTCCACCGGATCCCCATCATGCGCGCGATGTCGACGAACTTGGCCGAGTACGACCCGTCGTCTGACCGTTGGTGCACGATGTGGGTGCCGAAGCGTGAACGGGAAACCGGCGCCTCGCTGGTGTCGGGGGTCCTCACGACGCCGAAGACGTCCTCCGCCTCATAGGCCCGCCTCATCCCCCCCGTCTTCGCCGTTGCGATCAGCCGGAAAACGCCCGTGTCCGCCGCTTCAAAACGGATCTCCCCCGTGGACTGCCCCTCCCCGGCCTCGATCTTCCCTTCCGCGACGGTTTCCTCGTCGTAGTCCACGACTTTCCAACCGGCCTCGACTCCCCCCGCGCCCTCCGCGACAAACGCCGACCACTGCGCTTGTACCTCGTCCCCCGGACGGAAGATCCGGTGCGCCGGCGCGTTCTCGATCCGCATCCCCACCTCCGCCTCCGCCGCCGGCGCGAACTCCCGCATCGGCCCCTCCTCCGCTTGCACCGCGTCCACGAACGCCTCC
>JAZDKG010000024.1:0-2589 GCA_043803205.1 Planctomycetota bacterium | reverse complement strand
TGAAGGACTTGCCCTGAGCGCCTCATCCTCGTCCGTCCCGCTCCTTGTCTTCTTTGCTGCAGACCCTGATCCCGCATGCGCGGGACGAAGGGTGTCTCTGCGCCTCTGTGGTAATCTCTTCTTCGCGCCTTTCTGGTGACGCCTTTGATGATCGCCGTCCCCATCACCGAGCGCACCACGACGACAGCACTCGCCGCCGCCGCCAATGCCCTCGTCCGCGCCGACCTCGTCGAGTTCCGCCTCGACCTCATGGACGACTTCGACCTCCCCGGCCTCCTCGCTGCGCACCGTGACTGCGCTATCGTCACTGCCCGCCCGGCTCGACAGGGCGGACGGTGGCCCGGGAGCGAGCGCGCCCGCGTCTCCGTCCTCCGCGACGCGATCCGCCTCGGTGCCGCCTACGTGGACGTCGAGCTCGACTCCATCCATGAGTTCGCCGCTAAGGGGGCGTCCACCCTCATCGTGAGCCATCACGATTTCACGCGAACCCCCGACGACCTTCCCGCGATCCTCATGCGTATGGTCGGTGCCGGCGCCGATGTCGCCAAGTTCGCCTGCCTCGTCCGGGACCAATCTGACAATCTGAAACTCCTCTCCCTCCTTGAACGTAAGCCTATACCCGTCATAGCCTTGGGCATGGGAGAAAGGGGCCTGCCCTCCCGCATCCTGGGCGCCAAACTCGGCGGCTTCCTCACCTTCGCCTCGCTTGACGCCGCTAGCGAAAGTGCCCCCGGGCAGCCCACCCTGACCGAGCTCCTCGACCTCTACGCCTGTCGCTCCATCACGCCCTCCACCGTCGTCTATGGCGTCATCGGCAAACCCATCGCCCACAGCGTCTCCCCCGCCATCATGAACCGCGCCTTCCGCGCTTGCGGCCTCGACGCTGTCTACCTCCCCTTCCTCGTCGACGAGCCCTGCGCCTTCGTCCGCGCCTTCGACAAGCTCGATGTCCGCGGCTACAGCGTCACCATCCCTCACAAAGAATCCGTCATGGCGCTCCTCGACGAGGTCGATCCCCTCGCCGCCAAGGTCGGCGCCGTCAATACCCTCCATCGCCGCGACGGAAAGTGGTTCGGCGCAAACACCGACCTCCCCGCCGTCGTCTCCGTTATCGAAAACGCCCTCAGCCCTCTCCGCCGCTCTCTCTCCGGCGCTCGCGTCCTCATCCTCGGAGCGGGCGGCGCCGCTCGCTCCATGGTCGCCGGCCTCGTCGCCGCCGGCGCCTCCGTCAGCGTCGCCAACCGTACCCACAAGCGCGCTGTCCGTCTCGCCGCCGACCTCGCCGCGACGGCCGTCCCCCTCGATCGCGTCTCAGGCCTCGATTTCGACGTGATCGCCAACGCGACCAGCGTCGGCATGACCCCCGACGTCGACGCGACACCCCTCGGCCCCGACGCCTTCCGCCCCGGACAGGTCGTCTTCGACGCCGTCTACAATCCCCTCGAGACCCGCTTCCTTCGCGAGGCCCGCCTGCGCGGCGCCGTAGTCGCGAGCGGCATCGAGATGTTCCTCGGTCAGGCCGCCCGCCAGTTCGAGCTCTGGACCGGCCGCACCGCCCCCCTCGACTGCATGCGCCAAACCCTCATGGAGCGCCTTGCCAAGTGATCCCTCTCTTGAAAGCTCGCCTTGGTCCCCCGCCGCGTCCTTACCCCTTCCTCCGCAAGGCGTCTGTCCCCCTCTCTACCCCCTCTGTGTCTGCGTTGAATCGCTCTCTAATCCTGTCCATCCTGTTATCCTGTCAACCCTCTTTCCGCGTCTTCTCTGCGTTCTCGGCGCCTCTGCGCCTCTGCGTTGATCTCACCTTCTGTCTCCTCTTCGCCTTTATCTGCGCTAATCTGCGTTCATCTGCGTTCATCTGCGGTTCCATCTCTCTTCCGTGCCCCGTCCGTCTGCGTTCATCTGCGGTTCCATCTCTCCCCTCCCGCTCTTCCCCCTACCATGTACCACCTACCACTTACCACTCCATTTGGGATCGCCCATGACCGACTACGTCGACTACCTCGCCCGCTTCGAGCGTATCATCCTCGCGTTCGAGGTCCTCGGCGTCGCCGTCGTCGGCTTGCTCTGGGGAAGCTTCCTCAACGTCTGCATCTATCGGCTCCCCATTTATCGCCTCATCTTCTACCCGCTCTATAGCTTCTGCCCGACGTGCGGCAAGCCCATCCGCTGGTACGACAACGTCCCCGTCCTCAGCTACCTCCTCCTCCGCGGCCGGTGCCGCTCCTGTGCCGCCACCATCTCTCCCCGCTACGTGCTCGTCGAGCTCCTCACCGCCGTCGTCGTCGTCGCCGCCTTCCTCAAGCTGACCGTCGTTGATGGAGAGCCCCTCGCCTTCCTCGCCGTTCAATGCGCCATCCTCTCGGCCCTCATCGTCGCCACCGTGACCGACTTCGAGCATACCATCATCCCGGACGAGATCTCCGTTGGCGGCGCTCTGCTGGCCCCCCTCGTGAGCTTCGCCTATCCCCTCATGCACCGCACCGTCTGGCTCCAGGGCTCCCCCCATTGGAACGCCCTCGTCGTCTCCCTCTTCTCCCTCGCCGTCTGCGCCGCCCTCATCTACGCCATCGGCTTCCTCGGAAAACTCCT
>JAZDKG010000023.1:0-2069 GCA_043803205.1 Planctomycetota bacterium | reverse complement strand
GGAACTGGCAAATGGAGGTGACGATTCGTTTGCGCGACGGCACATACGGTACTACGAGAGGGTCGGCCTCGCCAGGACCGTCAAGAGAATGACCAGGATGTGCGCCGCCGCGGGGCTTGCCGTGCACGGCCCCTATCTCTCGAAACGCCTGAGCGAGTGTGTCTTTTCGTTTCCGTACCACGTCCTGAACCGCGGCGGTGTGAAGAAGTCCCCGGTCGTGGCGATCGCATCCCGGATGTTCGGGGAGGCGTTCGCCCGGAGGGAGAAGATAGGGTTCTCCGTCCCCAACCGCAGGTGGTTCAGGTCGGGGACCGGGCTGGGACGGTACAGAACCGTTCTCCTCGATGACAGGACCATCGGCCGCGAATTCTACGACGGCGACTCGTTGAGAAAGGCGTTCCTTGTGCGTTTGGAGAGCGGCGATGCGCCGCTCGACTACGTGCTCTGGAGCGTCCTCAACCTCGAGATATGGATGAGGATCTTTATCGAGGGGGATTCTCCGGAATCGTACGGGGGGCTGGAATCGTGACGGAGGGAACGAAGCATCGAGTCGTCGCGATCATCCAGGCGCACATGGCGAGCACCCGGCTGCCGGGCAAGGTGCTGATGGATATCGGCGGGCGGACAATGCTGGCGCGGGTGGTGGAGCGGACTGGAAGGGCGGCCCTCCTGGACGCGGTCGTCGTGGCGACGACGACCCACCCCGGCGACGAACCGGTGGTCGCCGAGTGCGCCCGGCTCGGCGTGCCCTCCTTCCGCGGCTCGGAGGAGGACGTCCTCGACCGCTACTGGCGCGCGGCGAGGGCGCACCGGGCCGACGCCGTGGCCCGCATCACCTCCGATTGTCCGCTGATCGACCCGGGGCTGATCGATCGGGTCGTCGGCGCATACCGGGAGGGGAGGCCGGACTACGCGAGCAATTCCATCCGCCCCGCCTATCCGATCGGTCTCAGTCTCGGCGTGGCGGGCATGGATGCGCTCGAGAGGGCGTGGCGCGAGGCGCGGGAGGCGTACCAGCGCGTGCATGTGATGCCGTACCTCTATCAGAATCCCCGCCTCTTCCGGATCCTCTCCGTGGAGGGGGACGAGGACCTGTCCGGCCACCGGTGGACGGTCGACACGCCGGAGGACATGGCGTTCGTGAGGGCCGTGTACGAGCGGCTGGGAAACGACGGTCGCTTCACCTGGCGCGACATCCTTGCGCTCCTAAAAAGGGAGCCGTGGCTCGCCGAGATAAACCGCCATGTCAGGCAGAAGACGCTGGAGGAGTGCTGAGGGCGCGCCGGGAGCGGGTCGCCCGCCGCGGGGGGGATGAATGACGATGAAGGTTGCGCTGATCGACCTGAGCCACGCGACGCGGGGGGTGCACACCAACACCATCCCCCTCGCCTCGGGGCTGATCGCACGGTACCTCGCGCATGCGGTGGGGGCGGAGGCGGAGATACGGGTTTTCAAGACGCCCGCGAAATGCTTGGCCGAGCTCAGCCGGTGGACCCCTGACGTGGCGGGCATCGCGCAGTATGCGTGGAACAGCGAGCTGAACCTCCACGCCGCGGAGCGGATCAGGGCCCGCAACCCCGGCTGCCTCATTGTGGCGGGCGGGCCCAACCTGCCCCTCTCGCCGGAAGGGAAGGCGGAGTGGCTCGCGCGGCGGCGCCTCGTGGACCTGTGCGTGAGCTACGACGGCGAGCAGCCGTTCGCCTCGATTGTGAAGCGCCTGATGGAGGGAGCGACCGCGGAGGAGCTCAGGTCGTTCCCCGTCCCCGGGACATACGCCCTCGACCCGGCGCGGGGCACGCTCGTCGAATCGCCGGAGCCGCCTCCCCGCCTCGACTCCCTCGACGTTTTCGGCACCCTGTACGCCGACGGTTTTTTCGATTCCCTGCTGGATGAGGGATATCACCCGTTCGTCCAAACGCAGCGCGGCTGCCCCTTCCGCTGCGCGTACTGCCACGCGAGCGACCCGTACTATTCCCGGCTCATCTTCCAGTCCGCCGAGCTCTTCGACAGGGAGATCGAGTATCTGGGGCGGCGGTACGCGGGCCGGCACGAGATCACCCTGTACATGG
>JAZDKG010000022.1:0-43097 GCA_043803205.1 Planctomycetota bacterium | reverse complement strand
GACCAACCTCCACTGGTGGATCGAGAGGCATGACAGCGCCTACAACGTGCTCTTCGGGGACGGGAGCGTGAAGACCTTCTCGGACTCGGGCAAGTCCCTGATGAAGCAGTATATCCTGCGGTCGGGTTGGAACGTCGCCGGACAGACGAGGATCCCGCCCGTGGGGATGGCGCAGAAGGTGCAGTACCTCTGGCAGACCTACTTCGACCAACTCTACGCCCAGGATTAGACCTCGCGGTTTTTGTGCGTTGGCGGGGCCGCCCCGGAGGGCGGCCCCGCGGCGCAAGCTTCCCGCCAGCAACTTGCTTTCCATCCGTTGTTTGCCCTATCCCGGCGACATTTGCATAATACCGATAGTACGAGCGCAGACCGCGCGCCGTTGAACAGGAGCCTCCCATGCCCGCGACGCCCCCCATGATCTACTCGGACAACTTCTGCCGCCACTTCGACGTCGCCTGGCGCGTCGAGCCGGGAAAACTCGACCCCGCCAATCCCCTCATGACCGGACAATACCCCTGGGACGCCGGCACCCCGTTCTACAACGGCACCGTCCTCAAGGATCCCGTAGACGGCCTCTTCAAGTGCTGGAGCATCGCCGCCCCCCACGAGGATAACCACACGTGGGGACAATGGCACCTGCGCTGCGCCTACGCTACAAGCGAGGATGGTGTCCGCTGGACCCGTCCGCAGCTTGCCGGCTTCCCCTGCATGGGCCAGGAACGTTCCAACGTCCTCCTCGACTTCCCGGACGGCGGAAGCTGCTACCAGATGTCCGTTCTCGTCGACCCCGACGCTGCTCCCGAAAAACGCTACGAGATGTTCATCCTACGCAACGCCGAGTTCAAGAATCCCTCCAAGCGCGTCAAGGACCTCCCCCTCCTCCCCCATCACAAGAACTATTGGGGCGAGCCCGCCCATCCCTTCGGCGTCTACCGCTACTTCTCCCCCGACGGCATCCACTGGAAGATCTCCGAGGGACCCCTCGCCATCCACTCCAACGACAGCCTCTTCATCTACAAGAACCTCGGCGCCCCCTACGTGGCCTATCATAAGCCCGAAGTGCCCACGCCGCCCGGGTCCGCGTACGTGCCGCACGACTGCGCCAAGGGCGGCATCCGCCGCCTGGTGCGGCGCGAAAGTCAGGACGGCTCGCACTGGTCCGACCCGCCCCTCCCCGTCATGGTCCCCGACTGGCGCGACGCCCACGACACCCAGTTCATGGACATCGGTCCCATCTGCGAGGGGTCGGGCTACGTCGCCACCGTCGCCGTCTTCCACGGCCTCAACCAGATGATGGACATCCAGTTCGCCGCTTCCCCCGACGGGAAGTCCTGGTGGCGGCCGATCCCCCGGGTCCCCTGCGTCCCCAACGGGCCGCTGGGCGACTTCGGCGGTGGACACATCTTCCAGTCCCACTCCCTCGTCGTGGACGGCGACAAGATCCATCATTACCACGCGGCACTGGCCGGCCTCCACAGCGACGTCTTCGGAGAAGACCCCAAGCGTGAGATCTACTTGCATGGGGCGCTTGCCCGCGCGACGTGGGAGCGCTGGCGTCTCTGGGCGATCGTCCCCGAGGTCGGAGGCCCCCACGCCGGCCACATCACCTCCCGCCCCATCCCCGGATGCACCGGGAAATCCCTCTTCGTGAACGCCTTGACCCTCGATGACGGCGAGCTCGCCGCGGAGCTGTGCACCGGAAACGAATGGGACGTCGGCGCGCCTTTCGAGGGCTACTCCCGCGCCGACTGCGTCCCCTTCCGAGGGGATTCGAAATGCGCGAAGCTCGTCTGGAAAACGTCCGGCCGCTGTCCGCGCGAGGGGCTCCTCCTGCGCTTCCACTTGCGGCGGGCGCGGCTGTACGGGTTCGAATGGAGATGAGAAGAGGCGCGCGGAGATGATGTCTTCGCGAACGCTTTGGTAGATCGTCACAACCTCACGCAGGGCGCGAGGTGATGCTGGGAGAGAGGCCACTCCATGTCTGATGTATCGATCCCCATGATCTTCGATGACTGCTTCTCAAAACACTGCGCCGTGGCGTGGCGCGTCGAGCCGGGGAAGCTCGACCCGCACAACCCGCTCATGACGGGCCAACATCCGTGGGACGGGGCGCACCCGTTCTACCTCGGTACGGTGCTCAAGGACCCGATCGACGGGCAGTGGAAAAGCTGGGGCATCGCGGCGCCCATCGAGGAGCCCCACGAGCAGTGGAGCTTCCGCTGCGCCTACGCGACGAGCGCCGACGGCGTGCACTGGGAGCGCCCGCGCCTTGCGGGCTTTCCGTGCCTGGGCCAGGAGCGCACCAACGTGCTCATGGACTTCCCCGACGGCGGAAGCTGCTACCAGATGTCCGTCCTCGTCGACCCCGCCGCTTGCCCGGAGAGACGCTACGAGATGTTCATCCTCCGGCAGCCTGCGTTCAAGAACCCCACCAAACGCATCAAGGACCTCCCGCTCCTTCCCCATCACAAGAATTACTGGGGCGAACCCGCCCATCCTTTCGGGGTGTACCGCTATTTCTCCCCCGATGGCATCCACTGGAAGATCTCCGAGGGCCCCCTCCTCATCCAGTCCAACGACAGCCTGTACGTGTACAAGGATCTGGGCGCGCCTTACGTGGCCTATCATAAGCTCGAAGTACCGACGCCTCCCGGGTCGGCATACGTGCCGCATGACTACGCCAAGGGCGGCATCCGCCGCCTGGTGCGGCGCGAAAGTCAGGATGGGACGCACTGGAGCGACCCGCCTCTCCCCGTCATGGTGCCGGACTGGCGCGACGCGCACGACACGCAGTTCATGGATATAGGTCCCATCCGCGAAGGCTCGGGCTTCGTCGCCACCGTCGCTGTCTTCCACGGCCTCAACCAGATGATGGACATCCAGTTCACGGGCTCGCGCGACGGCAAGACGTGGTTTCGTCCCATCCCGCGCGTGCCTTGCGTGCCCAACGGCGCTCTCGGAGAGTACGGGGGCGGGCACATCTTCCAGTCGCGCGCGTTCGTGCCCGAGGGCGACAAGCTGCACCTGTACTATGCGGGGGACACGGGCCTGCACACGGACATCTACAGCGAGGACCCGCGCCGGGGACCGGGACCCTCCCTGTACGGCGGGTTGTGCCGGGCCACGTGGGAGCGCGGCCGCCTGTGGGCGCTCGCGCCGGCATTCGGCGGGCCGCGCGAGGGACACGCAACCGCGCGCCCCATCCCCGGCTGCACGGGGAAATCTCTATTCATCAACGCGCTCACCTTAGACGATGGAGAGGTCTCCGCCGAGCTTTGCACCGGAAACGAGTGGGACGTCGGCGCACCTTTCGAGGGCTACTCCCGCGCCGACTGCGTCCCCTTCCGAGGGGATTCGAAATGCACGAAGCTCGTCTGGAAAACGTCCGACCGCTGCCCGCGCGAGGGGCTTCTCCTGCGCTTCCACCTGCGGCGGGCGCGCCTCTACGGCTTTGAATGGAGATAGGAGAAACACATGAGGCACATGACCTTGAGCATCGGTTTGCTGCTTCTCGCCCTGTCGATTTCAACTAGCGTTTGGGCGGACGAAAACCTCCTCGCCAATCCCGGCTTCGAGCTCGGGGAGGCGGGCAAGCGGCCCCTCTACTGGGGCCTCTTCAACAAGGGCGAGGGGCTCATGAAACTCGTCGTCGCCCCCGGCGGGCATTCCGGCTCCTTCGAAGCGCAGATGTCCAAGGGTGACCCCGTCGAGTGGGTCTATGCGGGCCAATACGTGGACGTGCGCGCGGAAGAAGGCGACGTTTTCCGATTCACAGGATGGCTCAAGGCGTCCAAGGAAACGAAGGTCGCGGTCTGTCTCGTGGGATTGCCGGAAAAAGGCGATCAGGCGCTTGACTCCTACAAGACCGTCACGGTCGGGACTGACTGGCAGCGCTTCGAGATCTCCCTGCTCATCAAGGGAGGCGTGTTCGTCCGCTTTCGCCCGCAGGCCCTGACGTTGGAATCCAACGTCACCGTGTCCCTCGACGACTTCGAGCTCGTCCGCGCGGGCAAGATCGACCTCGGCGAGACCGCCCCCTCAGGGGAAACGCCCACATGGATCTCGCCCGTCGACACGGTCGTCTCCGACCACGTGACCTGGGCGAAGCCCGCTAGCGGCGGGCCGCTGCGCGTGCTTTTCATCACGCACCGCAACGGCCTCCGCGAGATCGTTGAGCTGTCCGAGCGCTTCGACCTTGCGCGCGAGGTCTTCGCCACCGAGACGATGACCGACTTCGCCCTTCCCCCGGTCGCCCGCCAGGATTTCCCCCTCAAGCAGACGCGCCCTGAGGATCAGGAGGCTCGCCTGCGAACCCTTCTCGCCGCCGACTATGACGTCATCGTCGTCGGCAACATCAAATGGGACATCCTTCCCCAGTGGGCAAGGTCCGCCATCCTCGAAAAGGTCCAGGCCGGCGCCGGCCTCGTCGCCTACGTGAGGCCGGGCAACTACGACGAGCTGGGCCAGTTGCTTGCCGACCGGGTCGCCGGCGACGCGCGCGCGATCCTCAGCGCCTTCCCTTACGCCGGTCTTCCTCCGTTTCGCACCTTCGGCAGCTTCGAGCTCTTCTGCGAGGGGGTTCTGCGTTTCGCCCGTTTCGGGAAAGGCCGCGTCGCCGTCATCCTCGGACGCCTGTCGGATGGAGCCTCGAGCTCCTTCGCGGGCGCGCGAGGCGTCGGTGAAGGCATCCGCTGCCCCGAGCGACAGATCATCACGAGCGAGATCGTCGATCCCTTCCCCGGCTTCCACATGATCGAATACGACTATCATCTTGCCTTAGCCGGCCAACTCATCCGATGGGCCGGCGGCGCCGCCCGCCCCGTCAGGGTCGTCGAGCCCCCGATATCCGTCCAGTGCGTGGACCGCGAAGGCGCGCACACCGTCCCCATCCTACTCGCGAGCGAGGCCGCAAGGGAAGTCAACCTCCGTTTCGCCTTGAGAGAGACCGACACCGGGACCGTCGCCGTCCAGGAAGACAGGAAGGCTTCGCTCGCCGCGGGCGAGAACGCCCTCCCATGGAAGCTGCCAGCCGTGCCGGCAGGGGCATACTACATCGATGTCTGGGTGAAAGACGGGGAAGCCGTCGTGGACTACGGCTCCCTCTACGTCGAGATCACTTCCCCCACCCGTGTCGACTCTCTCAGCCTTGTCGCCTCGACGTTCTCCAAGGGCGAACCCGTTCAGGGCAAGGTCCTCGTCACAGGGGCCCTCCCCGCCGATAAGCTCGAAATCGAGCAGTTCGACAACTTCGGCCGCTGCGTCGCCCGTCTCTCCCTGCCGCTGTCGCCGGAGAAGAGCGAGTATCCATTTGAAATAACGTGCGCCGCGGCCCCGCTCACTCCCCTGGGACGCGTCGACGCCCGCCTCGTGCAAGGGTCGAAGGTCCTGGACCTCAAGCGCGCGGCCTTCACCTACTGGGACTTCTTCCCTCCGCGGGACGACGTTCGCGCGATCATCGCTCAGGGTTACGAAGGCGACACCTACCTCGCCGTCACCCTCGCCAGGGTCCTCCGCAGCATGGGCTTCGATACCCTGATGACCCACGGAGGAATCAACGTCTACCATGCGGAGGACCTCATCGGCACACCCTTCGAACGCCTGGTCCGTCCGCCTCTGCGCGTCGATCCCAAGAACGTCCACGTCGGCGCGTCGCTCCTGGCGAACACGCGCGACCTCATGTCCGTCTATGATGGTGTTGACAACCAGTACGACTGGTACGTCATGCCCCGCGGCGAGCACGTCGACGGTCCGCGCGGCCCCGTCCGTCGTCCGTGCTTGAGCGACCCGTCCTACGAGCGCCACTACGAGACGTTCTACGCTGGCGAAGCGCGCCGATACCGCCCCTTCGCCGTCGGCGAATATAACCTCGGAGACGAATCCACTTTCGTGCACGGTGACGTCGACGTCTGCTTCTCCGACACCTGTATCCGCGCCTTCCAGGACTTCATCCGCGCCGAATACAAAACCATCGACCGCTTGAATCAGGAATACGCCTCCAACTACGCCGACTGGCGCGACGTCATCCCCATCCCCTTCGACGAAGCGAAGAAGACCGGCCGCATCCCCATCTGGATCGACCACCGCCGCCATATGGAAACCCTCTGGGCGGGCTACTACTCGAACACGCGCCGCGCGATCGAGGCCGAGGTTCCAGGCGCGCTCGTCGGCTACGAGGGCTCGGACGACGTCGGCCACATCCGCGCCGAGCGCATCGGCGGCGCCGAGAATTACGCCCTCCTCGCCCGCGCCATGACCATGAACGGCCCCTACTACTTCCCCCTCCAGCTCGACTGCGTCCGCGACTTCTCCGCTCCCGGCACCTTGATCGGAGGCGGCTGGTTCGGCGGATACTCCGCGATCTGGCGCACCGGCCGCGACGCCCTCCACCATCGATGGTGGATATGGAATACCTTCCTTCGGGGCGCCAACTCCCTGTGGGTCTTCGAGGGAAACCAGCCGCGCAGGAGTGACGGCTACTTCGCCATGCTGGCGCCTGACTTCTCCCCCTACGACTTCGCGAAGGGGACGCTCGAGGAGATTGCATTCGCCAAGCGCGGCGTCGGAAAGCTCCTCATGCACTCGAACCGTCCCGACGACGGCGTCGCCGTCCTCTACTCGCCCTCCAGCATGCTCATGACCGCCTTCGAGGACGGCCTCCCCTATCGCTGGAACAGCCCCGCTAGCGCATCCTTCCTCTTCACGGAGGCCGGTTTCCAGTACCGCATGATCGGTGACGACGAGCTCGAATCAGGCATCCTCGCAAAGGAGAACTTCCGCGCCCTTTACCTCCCCTACTGCCAAGCTCTGTCGGTGCGCGAGTGCGAGCAGATCCTCGCCTTTGCGAATTCCGGCGGCTGCGTTCTTGCCGACCTCCGCCCCGGCGTGGCCGACGAGCACGGCAAGCCGTACGACCGTTCCCCCCTCGATCCCCTGTTCGGGGTGAAAGAACAAACCTCCGCCGCAAAGCCCCAGAAGACCCCGGCCGCCCTCACCGCCGACTTCGCCGCCCTCCCGACCAGACTCCCCGCCGCGCGCTCCGACGCCTCCCTCGCCCTCGCCGGCGGCGCCGCCAAAGCCAAGGTTGCCGACGCCCCCGCCATCGTCATCAACACCTTCGGCAAGGGGCGAGGCGTCCTCTTCAACTACGCCCTCTCGGATTTCATGGTCGGTCACGTCAGCACGGCCCCTTCCTTCGCTGACAACCCAACCGCCGACGCCGCCCGCAGGCTGATCCAAGGCACCCTCGCCGAAGCAGGCATCCGCCCGCCCCTCGGCTTAGAGCCCTACATCCCCGGCGCTCACGTCTGGCGTTTCGACACGGGCGCCGGCCAAGTCATCGGACTGCTCTGGGACGCCCCGGGATTCCTGCCCGGCATTGAATGGCAGGAGGAAGCCAAGATACGAATCGCCGCGCAGGAGAAGAAAAACGTCACCCTCAAGCTCGGCGCCCCTCGCCATCTCTACGATATCCGCACCGGTGAATACCTCGGCCAGTCGCGGGACCTCGCCCGCACCCTCCAGCCCGGCCTCGTGCAGCTCCTTGCCGCCCTCCCCTATCGCGTCACGGGCCTGTTGATCTCCAGGGGCTCAAAAGGCCTCGCCATCACTGTGAAGACCGAAGCAGACAACGCGCAGCTCGGCACGCACGTCTTCCACATCGAGGTCTTCGACCCCGAGGGGAAGCCCATAGAAGCCTACGCCCAAAACGTAGTCGCCCCCGCGGGCCGCTGCGAAGTCGTCATCCCCTTCGCCCTTGACGACAAGCCTGGCGACTGGACCATCCGAGCAACCGACGTCCTTACGGGAGTCGCTGGAAATGCGACCGTGAAAAAGGAGAATCGATAGACCGGCCCCGCTGGACCGTCGTCGACCCGCGGCATGTTCCGCCGTTTCGCAATCCAGAGGGAGACATGACCATGAGCGCCTGTGCCCCGTCTCGAAGCTTCCTGTGCGCCCTTGCTTTGTTTGCCTTCCTGGCCGTCGCCTCCGCCGCCCGGGCGCAGGACGCCGTCCTCCTGTCGGAGGACTTCAATTCCTATCCCCCAGGCTCCGGCCTCGTCAAAGACCTCCATTGGACCTCCGGCGCGGAGAAGGATGACTATTTTCTCGCCGCCGGCGGCGCAGGAGGCGAGAAAGACATCTACCTCAAAGGCTCCACCAGTATCCCCGTGGAAAAGGGCGCTAGCGCCAATCCCTGGATCCAGAAAAAATTCGACGCGACCCCCGATCCCATGGGCGGCCGCTACGTCATCTTCGAAGCGGACTTGCGGGGCGGACCCGGACCCACTCCCGACGCCCTCACCCAGAACTGCGAGATCATCTTCGTCGACCGCACCGGCGGACATCCGGGATCGCTGGCAAAATGGGTCAGAGCCTACTTGGATGGCCTACCCGCGTGGACGCTGGGCATGTCCAAGGACATCGCCCTCGCCAAGGAACCCGCGGAAACCTTGAAGAGCGGCGAGAAGGCGCTCGAGTGGATCCACAGCCTCGTCGTTGTGGACTGCGCCGAGTTCACCGTCCAGGGAATGGTGAAATCCTCCGCGCAAGAAGCTTTCTCCAAGAGATACGCGATCAAACCCCAGTACAACTTCGCCGACATCCTCGCCGTCGTCGTCCGACAGGACATCCGCTACGTGAAGTTCGGCCTCGACATCGACAACATCCTCGTCCGCCAGTCCGGTGAGAACCCGATCCCCCAAGCCCGCCGAGGTGCCGTCGTCGGCGCGCCCGAGGAAACCCCCGGCGCCGATGCTTCCGCCCTCCCCGCCGGCCCAGCGCCCAAGTGGATCGAGCCCTCCAATGAGATCGTCACCCCCCACGTCCCTTGGTCCAAGCCGTCCGCGGGCGCGCCCCTGCGCGTCCTCTTTATCACGTACCGCCACGCCTTACGCGAAGTCGTCGAGTTCTCGGAGCGCTTCGACTTTGAGCAGGACGTCTTCGCGACGGAATCCAGGACCGACTTCGCCCTCCCGCCGCTGCGCGAACGGGGCCTCTTGGCCGGCACGTCCCCCGCCGAGCAGGTCGTCCGCCTGCGCGCGAAACTCGCCAAGGACTACGACGTGATCGCCATCGGCAACATCAAGTGGGACATCCTCCCCGACTGGGCGCGCTCGGCCATCATCGACAAGGTCCGCGCCGGCACGGGCCTCGTCGCCTACGTCCGTCCCGGCTCCTACCCGGACCTCGTCCCCCTCGTCGCCGACAAGGTCGCCGATCCCAGGGAAGCGCTGGACGCCTTCCCCTTCGCGGGCCTTCCCGCCTTCCGGACCTTCGCCACCTTCGAGAACTTCTGCCGCAACGCGCTGTGTCTCGCGCGCTTCGGAAAGGGCCGCGTCGCGCTCCTTCTCGGGCGCGCTCCCGAGGGGGCTTCTTCCGCGCTCCAGGAGAGCCGGGGCCTCGGCGAAGGCATCCGCGTCCCCAACCGCCAGATGCTCACCTGCGAGATAGTCGATCCCTTCCCCAACTTCCACCCCATCGAATATGACTACTACCTGGCCCTGGCCGGACAGCTTCTGCGCTGGGCCTCGGGCGCAGACCGTCCCGTGCGAATCCTTCAACCCCCCATCTCCTCCCTCGTCGTTAGCCGCGATAACGCCCCCTCCGTGCCGATCTTCCTCCGCGCCGATTCCCCCCGCACCGTAACCCTCGCCCTCGCCGTGCGCGAGCGCGACACCGGCGACGTCGTCGCGCAGGACACGAAGCAAACCGCGCTTGAGAAGGGCGACAACTCCGTCCCCTTCCAGGCGCCTTCCCTCCCCGCCGGCACCTACTTCCTCGACGTCTGGGCGAAGCAGGGGGACAAGGTCCTCGGCTTCGGCTCCCTCCTCCTGGACGTCCGATCCAACGCCCGTATCGAGACGCTCCGCCTCGCCGGCCTCACCTTCTCGCAAGACGAGCCCGTCCGCGGAACCCTCGTCCTGAAAGACGCTCCGCCTCAAGCGAAGGTCGAGCTCACGCGCCGGGACAACTACGGCCGATGCGTGGCGAAGCTCCTCCTTGACGCGCCCCCGGCTTCCGAGGAGCTTCCCTTCGAGCTTTCCTCCACCACGATCCCCCTCTCCCCCCTCGGCACCGTCCAGGCGCGCCTCCTCTCAGGCTCCCAGGCGCTCGACGTCAAACGCGCCGCCTACACCTTGTGGGACCTCTTCCCCTCCCGCGACGACGTCCGCGCCGTCATGGCCGAGCACTACGAGGAGGACTCCTACCTCGAGATCGCGCTCGCGCGCACTATCGGCGAGTTGGGCTTCGACTCTCTCATGACCGCCGGCGGCCTGCACGTCTACACCTCCGACGACCTCAAGGGCGGTCCCTGGGAACGCTGGGTCCGACCCCCCCGACTCGTCGATCCCAAGAACGTCCACACCGGCGCATCGCTCCTGGGGAACGTGCGCGACCTCATGTCCCTCTACAACAGCGTGGACGGACAATACGACTGGTACATCGAGCCCCGCGGAAGGGCCGTCGAGGGCCCCCGTGGCCCCGTCCGTCGTCCCTGCCTCTCCAATCCCGTTTACGTCAAGAAATACCGCGACTTCTACGCCGGCGAGGCCCGCCGCCTGCGCCCCTTCGCCATCGGGGAATACAACCTCGGCGACGAGTCCACCTTCGTCGGCTCCGACGACGACGTCTGCTTCTCCGACACTTGCGTCCGAGACTTCCAGGAATTCCTCCGCGAGCAATACAAGTCCGTCGCGGACCTCAACGCCGAATACGGCTCGAACTTCGCCGGCTTCGACGAGGTCGTCCCCGTCCCCTTCGATGAAGCTAAGAAGAGCGGCAAGATCCCAATGTGGATCGACCACCGCCGCCACATGGAGACCCTCTGGGCGGGCTACTACCGCAATGCCCTCGACGCCGTCTCCGCCGCCGTTCCGGGCGCGCGCGTCGGCTACGAGGGCTCCGACGACGCCGGCCATATCCGCGCCGACCGCATCGGCGGCGCCGATGACTACGCGCTCCTGGCCCGCTCCATGACCATGAACGGCACCTACTACTTCCCCCTCCAGCTCGATTGCGTCCGCGACTTCTCCGCCCCCGGCACGATGATCGGCGGCGGATGGTTCGGCGGCTACTCCGCCCTCTGGCGCGCAGGCCTCGATCCCGCCCACCACTGTTGGTGGATCTATAACACTCTCCTGCGAGGCGCAAACTCCTTCTGGGTCTATCAGGGAAGCCTCGCCCGCCAAGGCGACGGCTACTTCTCGGCCCTCGCCTCCGACTTCTCCCCCCACGACTACTTCCGCCCCACCATCGAAGAAATCAAGTTCATCAAACAAGGCTTCGGCAAACTCCTCATGCACTCGAAGCGCCCCGACGACGGCGTCGCCGTCCTCTACTCGCCCTCGAGCATGCTCATGACCGCCTTCGAGGACAACCTCCCTCATCGCTGGGATAGCCCCGCCGCCGCATCCTTCCTCTTCACCGAAGCCCTCTTCCAGTACCGTATGATCGATCCCTCCGAGCTCGCGGGCGGCGTCCTGCGCTCCGGCAACTTCCGTGCCCTGTATCTCCCGTACTGCCAAGCCCTCTCCCCCGCGGAAGTCGACGAGGTCCTCGCCTTCGCCAAATCGGGCGGCCTCGTCCTCGCCGATCTCCGCCCGGGCGTCGCCGACGCTCACGGCAAGCCTTACGCCTCCTCTCCTCTCGACGCGCTCTTCGGGGTCAAACAGGTCTGCTCCGCCGCCCGACCCCAGAAGATCGAAATCAAAATCACGAGCGCCTTCGCGGGCCTGCCCGGGGAACTCCCCCCAGCCGCAAGCGACGCCTCCCTCGCCCTCGCCGGCGCAACGGCCCACGCCTCCGCCGGAGACGCCCCCCGCCCTCGTCGTGAACCGCTTCGGCCAAGGGACGGGCGTCCTCCTCAACTTCGCCCCCTCCGACTACATGGCCGGCAATCTCGTCTACGCCCCCACCTTCGCGGACAACGCAAAGGCCGACATCTCCCGCCGCCTCGTCCAGGGCGCCCTCGCCCTCGTCGATTTGAAGCCCGCCGTGCAGTTGGAGAAGGCTCCCCCGGGTACGCACGTCTTCCGCTACGATGCGGACGGCCCCGAGATCCTGGGCGTCCTGTGGGACGCCGCCGCCTTCCTCCCGGGCGTCGTCTGGTCCAACGAGAAAGCCGTCGCCGCCGCCGCCGACAACGAAGCGAAGTTCGCCGTCAAGCTCGAATCCCCCCGATGCGTCTACGACATCCGAAAGGGAGAATACCTCGGCGAGCTCGACCGCGTGGAACTCTTGATGAGGCCGGGAGCGAGTCGCCTCCTCGCCGTCCTCCCATACCGCGTCTCCTCCGTCTCCATCGTCGGCGATTCAAGAACTCTGCGTCTATCGGTCTTGCTCGAGAATCCGCAGGCGAAGCCCGGACTCCATCTCTTCCGTCTCGAAATGCGCGATCCCGAAGGGAAGCCCGTCCCCCACTACTCCCGGAACCTCTTAGCTCCCCAAGGCGCCTGCGAAATCGCCCTTCCCTTCGCGTTGAACGACCGGAACGGAGCGTGGACCGTGTCCGTCCGCGACATCGCCACCGGCGTGTCCGCGCAGCAGACCGTCACACTTGCTCAGTCATCCGACTTGTAAGAGGCGGGAGGCGACGCTCACATATCGCCGGTCTTGGCAAGCGCTTCCACCATCTCCCTCTGCTTATCGCTGAGCCGCGAGGGCACCCGCACGCGCACGCGGACAAAGTGATCACCCACCGCCCCCGAGCTCGACGCAACGCCCTTACCCTTGAGCCTCAGCGTCGCTCCAGGTTGCGTCCCCGCGGGCACCCTCGCCGACACCGTCCCCTGCACCGTTTCAACGTCGACATTGCTTCCCAGCATCGCCTGGGTGACGGAGATCTCCGCGTCCGAGTAGATGTCCAGCCCCTTCCTCTCGAGACCCTTGGGCGTCTTCACGCTCACCAAAATGTAAAGATCCCCGGGCGGACCTCCTCCTTCTCCCCGTTCGCCCAGACCGCTCACGCGGATCTTCGCCCCGTCGTTGATCCCCTTCGGGATCTTGATCTCCACCCTCTTGCGCTTGCGGACTTCCGCCGAGCCGGCGCACACGGGACAGGGCTTGTCGAAGACCTTCCCCCTTCCCAGGCATCTCGGGCAGACGCGCGTGAACGCGAATCCGCCCTGGTCTTCCTCGTAGGTCCCCGCCCCATGACAGGTCGGGCAGTCCTTCGCATGCGACCCGCTCGCCGCTCCCGTCCCGTTGCAGGATGAGCACGTCTCGGTTCTCGGGAACGTTAGTGCGCTCTTCCCCCCGCGCATCGCCAGGTCAAAAGGGATCTCGATCGTGTAGTGCAGGTCTCTCCCTTGGAGCGGGGCGTGCGCGGCGGCCGCCCGGCGCCCGAAGAAATCCGAGAAGAAGTCCGTCCAGTTTCCGCGTCCCCCTCGCGGGCCGGCGAAGAGATCCTCGAATGCGCCCGCCTCCCGGTAGCCGCCTCCCGCGAACGGACCCTCCGAGAACCCCGTGAAGCCGTGCGCCATCGCGTCGCGCATCTCATCGTACTTCCGGCGCTTCTCCGGATCGCCCAGCACGTCATACGCGGAGCTGATCTCCTTGAATCGCTCCTCCGCGGACTTGTCTCCTTTGTGCCTATCGGGATGATGCTTCTTTGCGAGGCTGCGGAACGCCGCCTTGAGCTGATCCTGGGAGGCGTCCTTCGCGACGCCCAGGACTTCGTAAAGATCCTTCTCGGCCATGCGTGTGCGGCCTCCCGAGACGATCGCCCCGTGCGATCCAGAATATTATAGCGACAAGCCATCCAGGGAAAGCGGCTTCTGGCACAGGGCTCGCGCGCTTACAATGCCGCTTCCGCATGAATCCGCAGGAGAAAGGAGTACAGGAGATGCCAGGAACCTGGATGCGAGCCGTGGTCGGAGCCCTGATCGCGTTCTCCGCCCTCGCCGCGACAGGTCAGGGCGCCAATCTCTTGACCAACCCGTCGTTTGAGGCGGCGGAAGCGGATGGGACGCCCGGCGAATGGCCGCTCAGGAGGAACCTCCTCCCCGGACAAACAGGGGAGGCGAAGGTCGCCCTGGGCGGGCCCGCTCACAGCGGACGCTCCGCCGCCCAGCTCTCCTTCGGCGACGGAGTTGAATGGGCCTACATCAGCCAGACCCGCTGGATGCTGCTGGCGGCGGACGACGAGCACCTGTTCTCGGCATGGCTCAGAAGCGAGAAGCCCGCTCGGGTGAGCATTGTGCTCTTCGCCCTCGGCACGCCGCCTGCGCCCGGGGAAAAGACGCTCGAGATCCAGAAGCGCGAATGGGTCGATACGGGCCCCGAGTGGAAGCGCTGCGCGACCGGGGCAACGATCGACCGTGCGGGGGCGTACGTCCGACTCTGGTGCGTCGTTCAGCTCCATACGCCGGGCGTCACGCTCTCCGTCGACGATGCCGAGCTCCTTCGCGTGAACGCGCCGACGGCTGCGCCTTCGAGCGGCCCGGTCCGCTCCGTCGGCTGCGTGCGGACGGCGGAGCCGCCCGTCATCGACGGGAAACTGGACGATACGTGCTGGAAGCGAGCCGGGATTGCGGACGGTTTTTCGAACCTTCGCAGGATGCGGGACTCCGAACCGACGCAGAAGACCCTCGTGGCGCTCCTCTATGACGACGACGCCCTCTACCTCGGGTACCGGTGCTTCGAATCCGAATTGGGGGCCGTCAAAGCGGAGAAGAAAAAGCGCGACGACGGGATCTGGAGCGACGACTGCATCGAGGCGTTCCTGCTCCCGCCCGACAGCTCCTTTCCGGGCATCGCCGTGGTCGGGCCCCGGTACTATCACCTCCTCGTGAACAGCCTCGGGACGCAGGGGGACGACGTGGGGCTCCCCAGGGAGGACCAGTGGAGCGGGAAATGGGAGGCCGCCGCCGGCCGGGAGTCCGACGCCTGGACGGTCGAGATGAAGATCCCCTTCCGCGAGTTGGACTCGCGCCCCGCCCCCTCCGCCCCCTGGAAGGTGAACTTCACCCGCACGGAGAAGCGCCTCGGGGAGAACAGCTCCTGGGCCGATCTCAAGGACAACTTCCACGATCCCGAGCGCTTCGGCGAGATGTTCTTTGTAACCGAGCCCGGGGAGGCGGCGGTCATCGTGGCGGCCACTGCCGCGTCCCAGGCGACGCGTCTGCGCGCCGGCTGGGCGGAGGAGCTCGCTAAGACGATCTCCGAGGCCGATCAACTCGCGCCGCTCCTTCGAGCGTCTTCCGCCTCGCGCTCGGCGGAAATCGCCGCAAAGCTTGCCGAGGCGCGCCGGGCCGTGCAGCAAACGAACAAGAATCTCGCCGCCCTTGCGCCGGAGGAGGTCGTAAAGAGAAAAACGGATCTCCAGGACGAGATCGAAGAGGCGCTCGCCACGTGCAATCCCCTCCTCAACGCGGCCGCCGTCCTCGCGCAGGGCGCTCGACGAGCGTTCCTCCTCTATCCAGCCGCGGTCATCACGAACGAGAGGATCCTTCCAACCTCGCTCATGAGCGCGTGCAAGCCCGCCCAGGCGCTGGAGCTTTCAGCCGCGCCAGGCGAATACGAATCCACGACCTTCGTCCTCGTGCCCTCGCGCGACGTCGCCGGCGTCACCGTGACGTGCGCGGGCCTGCGCTCCTCTTCGTCCGCCATCGACCCTTCGCATGTGGACGTCAAGCTCGTAGAGTGCTGGTACCAGGCGTGCGCCGAAGGAGGCTCCTTCCAGCGCGGGAAGGTCCTGGTCCCGGAGCTCCTCGTTAACGACAACGACCTCGTGCGCGTGGACCTCGCGAAGAAGCAGAATCTCCTGCGCGTGACGGACCCCTCCACCGGCGAGACCCGCTACGAGGACGTGACGGCCGAGAACGAGAAGCTGACGCCCGACCTCGTCATCCGGGACGCCCCCGGACTTCTGCCCGTCGCCGTCACGGCGGGGCGGGCGCGGCAGTTCTGGGTCACGGTCCACGTTCCCCCGGACGCGCCGCCCGGAACCTACGCGGGGGAGCTCATCGTGCGATGCGAGGGGGCGGAGAGGGCGCTCCCCCTTGCGCTTGTCGTGCATCCCTTCCGTCTTGCGCCGCCGGTCCTCGAGTATTCGATCTACTATCGCGGCCGGCTCGTGCAAGGAGAACACCCGAGCATCGAGAGCGACCCGAAGACGCGCGAGCAGTACGAGGCGGAGATCCGCGACATGGTCGCGCACGGCGTGGATGCGCCCCTGGTCTACCAGGGCACTAAGCCGCTCGATCTCATGGAGCAGGCGCTGACGGTGCGGCAAAGGGCGGGCGTGAGCACGGAGCGCTTCTTCCTCTGCTCGTGGGGCGTCGGCCCGAAGGATAGCCGGGAAGGCACCCGCGCGACGCTCGGCAGCGTCATGGACCTGGCCCGGTCGTTCGGGTACCGGGAGTTCTACAACTACGGCCCCGACGAACCCTCGATCGAGCGGGTGCGGGAACAGGTGGGCTCGTGGAAGTTCCTTCACGAGATCGGGTGGAAGGTCTACCTCGCCTGCAACGTGCTCACGGATTCGACGAAGGCGCTGCGCCGGGACCTGTGGGACGAGGTGAAAGGGAGCGTGGACGCGTTCGTGGTCGGGGGACCGCCCAACGTGGAGCTTGCGCGCACGCTGCGGGACGCGGGCGTGAGGCTCTACTCCTACGACAATCCCCAGTGCGGGATCGAGGTGCCTCTCACCTTCCGCCGGAACTTCGGGCTCCTGCTGTGGAAGGCCGGCTACTCGGGCGCGATGGACTACGCGTACCAGCACGGGTTCGGACGGCACATCTGGAACGACTTCGATGCAAACCCTCCCTATAACTACCGCGATCACCTGATGGCGTATCCCACGAGCGACGGCGTAGTCGGGACGCTCGAGTGGGAGGGGTTCCGGGAAGGCGCGGACGACGTCCGGTATCTCTCGACGCTCCTCGGCGCCATCGAGGACGCAAAGAAAGACCCCGCGCGCGCCGCCCGGGCGAAGGAGATCGAGACCTGGACGCAGAGGATCGACCCCTCGGGCGACCTGGATGATCTGCGCTCGAAGATCGTCGAGCACATCCTGGAATTGTCGGAGGGGAAGTAGGCGTGCGCCAAGGAACAGCGTTATCCAAAGTCTGTCTTCTCATCCACCCCATGGGGCACGTGCACGACAGCCCGGATCACCCCTATTTCCGAGGGCACTACGAGCAGTACATGGGCTATTGCGAGGCGACCGCCTCCGCCTGGCGCAAGGCGATCTCAAGCCTGAACTCCGATGAGGCGCTCTTCATCATCCCGTCGAGGCCCGCTTCCCAACCCATGCGCGAGCTCGAGCAGTTCGCCCGGGCGATCCTGGGGGCCCGCTGCGTTGTCGCGCGCGACATGGGGCCGGGCGCCGGCCGGGCCCCGGAGGACTCCAACCCCGTGTTCTTTGAAAACATCGGCCGCGAGATCGTCGCCGGCGCCGGACTGACGGCGGGGTTTCAGACCAGAGAGGCCGTCACCACGTGCGTCAACTCCCATGCGTACGTCCAGGATCTCGAAGCGGGCCTGTGCGCCGCCGGCTGCGTGATCGATCCCGCGACCGCCAAGGGAGAGGCGTGGGGACAGGCCTTTGAGGGCTGCGTCGGCAAGTACGCCGCGATGATGGGAACCTACTTGAACCTGAAGGCCCCGATTGCGATCGACTTCAAGCTCTGCATTCCCGATGCCTGCTTCGCATGGCTTGGGTCCCGCTTCGTGGAGAGAAGGCTTCTCCGCGAGCGCTACCAGCTCTTCCTGTTCGAGCGCGACGACGGCCGGCCCTTCGGCCTCATCCTGGATGGCTTCCACACGTTGCGCGACGAGTTTCGCGTTGCCCGGATACCGCTGGATCCGAATCACGTCGAGCTGGTTAACAAGGCCGGTGTCGTGCGTCGCCCCTCCCAGGAAGCCGACGCGCGTTTTCGGGCGGGAGGACGGCTCCAGGTTCCGGTCGGGATCGGGCTCCACGCGGAAAACGAGTCCCTCTATATCTTTCCCGAGCCGATGACTCTGTCGGAGTTGCGGGCCGCGCTTACGGGCGCGGAATTCGCGAATGTCGCATAGAAACGGATCGACCGGGGCCGCGTTTCTGAACGCCCTTGTCGAAGCTGAAATCGATTAGGAGGGAACCCCGCATGTCGCGGCTCAAACGCGCTCCCATGATCGTCTTCCTCGCAACGGCCCTCCTCGCGCTGCTGCTCCTGAGCTTCGAGATCTACGTCTTCCTCGCCCGCCGCGGCGCGAACGTCCCCCTCCCGCCGCTCTTCGGCAACTTCGAGAGAGTGCGCCAGACCCTGAAGGAGACGCCTCCCGAGACGGAGTTCACGTTCGGCGTCTGCGGGGATACCCGCAGCGTCGGCACATTTGAGGAACTGGCCGGGGAGCTCAGAAAGAGGCGGCTGGCCTTTGCCGTGCTTCTCGGGGACTGCGTCTACTACGGCGCCGAGTCCGAGCACGCGGCTCTCCGCGCCGAGCTCGCCCATGAGCTGGCGATGCCTTTCCCCGTCTTCTACGTGACGGGAAATCACGACGTGAGCGAGGACCGCTTCCCCGTGTCACGCTTCGAGGAAGTCTACGGCCCCAGCATCTTCTCCTTCGACTGCCAAGGCTGCCTCTTCGTCATCCTGCGCATCCTGGATGCGCCGGCTTCGAATCGCGACAGCATCGAGTTCCTGAGGCGTTTGGCGGCCGACGCCCCCGACCGCTATCGCAAGCGCTTCGTCTTCATGCACATCCCTGCGCCGGTTCCGGGCCTTGCGCAGGGCAGAAGCTTCGCGGAAGGACAGGAACTCCTGGAGATCCTGCGCGAACTGGGAGCGGATTACGTGTTCGCGGGGGATTACCACGGCTATTCCCGGACGACGTACAGGGGAACCAGCTACATCGTCACGGGCGGAGGAGGGGGGCATTTGCATCAGAAGGACAGCATGCACCATGCGGTCCTCGTAACCGTCGGCGCCGACGGCGTCTCGGAGGAGATCCTCGCCGTCCCCCGCAACGAAGAGTTCGAGGATTTCATGGAGCGCTTCGCCATCTCCGAAGCCTGGCCGTGGATGCGCCTCCACCCGGCCCTCGCCGCCGCCGCCAACGCGGCCGTGTTGCTGGCGCTCATCGGGAGCCTGACGCTCTGGCAGAGGAGCCCCCGCCGCCCTTGACGCGCCTCCCCCCGCCCCGTATAGTGGGCCTCCGCTTCCGCGCTAGGGGGGATCGGCTCTAGGGAATCCGACGGATGTACTACCCTTCCTTCCAGGACTTTCGCAGGCTGGCCAAGACCGGGAACGCCGTCCCCGTCTATCGCCAGCTCCTGGGCGACAGCCTCACGCCGGTGCTCGCCTACGCTAGACTCGCCACGCGCGACTACGCCTTTCTCCTCGAGAGCGTGATCGGGGGGGAGAAGATCGCGCGCTATTCCTTCCTGGGCACCGACCCGTACCTCATCTTCCGGTACGCCGACGGCGAGATCGAGATCCAGAGGGCCGGCCGCCTGCGCCGGATGCGCTCCGCCGACCCGCTCGCCGCGCTCGGCAAGCTCATCCGGGAGGTCCGCGCCGTCCACCTCGCCGAGCTCCCCCGCTTCACGGGAGGCGCCGTCGGCTACGCCGCCTATGACATGGTCCGCACCGTCGAGGAGCTCCCCGGCCCGGGGAAGGATACCCTCCACCTCCCCGACCTCTACTTCTGCTTCTACGACTCGATCGTGCTCTTCGACCACATCAAGCGGATCGTCCGGGTCGTCGCCTACGCCCACGTGAACGGCTCCCCCCTCCGCAAGGCCTACGACGACGCGCTCGCGCGCATCGACCGGATCACCGAGAAACTCAAGGCCGGTCCCACCTACGTCGCCGACGACATCGACAGCCGCGACGTCTCCGCCCGCCCCTTCGCGAGCACCTTCCGCAAGCGCACCTTCGAAAACGCGGTCCGCAAGTGCAAGCGGTACATCGAAGCGGGGGACATCTTCCAGGTCGTCCTCTCCCAGAGGCTTTCCACCCCCACGTCGACGGACCCCTGGAACATCTACCGGGTCCTGCGCACGATCAACCCCAGCCCCTACATGTTCTTCCTCAAGTTCGCCGGCCTCTCCCTCGTCGGCTCCAGCCCCGAGGTCATGGTCAAGGTCGAGGAGGGGAAGGTGACCCTGCGCCCCATCGCGGGCACCCGTCCCCGCGGGAGGACCGAGGAGGAGGACCTGGCGCTCGCGGAGGAACTGCTGGCCGACCCCAAGGAGCGCGCCGAGCATATCATGCTCGTGGACCTCGGTCGCAACGACGTCGGACGCGTGGCGAAATACGGCACCGTCCGCGTCGACGAGAAGATGGTCATAGAACGATACTCCCACGTCATGCACATCACCTCCAACGTCGTGGGGATCCTGCGGGACGACAGCTCCGTCATCGAGACCCTGCGCGCCTGCCTGCCCGCCGGCACGGTCTCGGGCGCCCCCAAGGTGCGCGCCATGGAGATCATCGACGAGCTCGAGCCCACGAAGCGCGGCCCCTACGCGGGCGCCGTCGGCTACATCGACTTCGGCGGCAACATGGATACCTGCATCACCATCCGGACCATCCTCGTCAAGGACCGCGTCGCCTACGTCCAGGCCGGCGCCGGGATCGTCGCCGACAGCGTCCCCGACCGCGAATACGAGGAGACCCTCAACAAGGCCCGAGGACTCTTGAAGGCGATCGATGTCGCCGAGAAATGCTTCCCCTCACGGACGGCGAAACGAAGAAAGGCGCGTCGGTGAAGATCGGCATCATGTCGGACTCGCACGACAACCTCCCCCTGATCGAGAAAGCCCTGCGGGTCCTTCGGGAGCGCAGCGCCGAGGTGGTCTTGCATGCGGGGGATTTCGTGGCGCCCTTCGCCGCGAAGACGATTCTGCGGGGGGGGCTCCCCGTGCGCGCCGTCTTAGGCAACAACGACGGCGAAAAGAACGGGCTCCGCAAGGTCCTGCCCGGACTCGTCGATCCTCCCCTCGTCCTCACTCTCGCCGGCAAGAAGTTCGTCCTCGTCCATGACCTCCCGGAGGCCGGCGATCTGACGGAGATCGACGCCGACTGCGTCGTGTTCGGACACACGCATGAGCCGCAGATCCGGCGCGGACGTCCCCTCGTCGTCAACCCGGGCGAAACGGGAGGCTGGCTCACCGGCCGCCCCCAGATCGCGTTCCTGGACACCGAACGAATGGACGTCGAGTTCGTGTCGCTCCTCGAGGAAAGGCGCTAGCGATGAGCATGAGAGAGATCGTCCGGCCGGCGCTCGTCGGAGTCCTGGCCGCGGTGCTTCTCGCGGGAACCGGATGCGTCAAGAGATCGCTCCTCGTCAAGTCCGACCCGCCCGGCGCCGCCGTCTTCATCGACGACAAGGAGGTCGGCACCACCCCGGTCACCGTCCCCTTCTACCATTACGGCTACAGGGAGGTCCGCCTCGAAAAGGACGGTTACGAAACGAAGACCGAGATAGTCCGCATCAAGGCGCCCGCTTCCGAGGTCTACCCCCTCGACTTCTTCGCCGACGTGCTCCTCCCCACCACCATCTACGACCGCCGCCAGGTGAGCTTCAGCCTCGACGAGCGAGAGGCCGTTGAGGAGGACAAGCTCATGGAACGGGCGATCGACATGCGACAGGATATGGTCCATCAGACGGGAGGCCCGCCCGCGACCGCCACCGCGCCGGCGACACCCTCGGAAAACGAACCCCCTGCGAGCAATCCGGCCTCCGCTCCGTCGGAAGACGCGACCCCCCAGGAGTGACGGCCGATCGGGGAAATCCCCCGACCGGATTGGCGAAAAAGGCTATCGCAGGAGACGGACCGGTCCTTCTCCCGGTAACTGTATTGTCATCGATCCCCGGACTTCCGGCCCGGGCGGAAGGTCCGATGGCACTGGATGTTCCGAACGTCTTTTGTGACAATGGATTAGGTCGTCAAGGCGGGTGAGGCGGCCCCCCGATCCGCGCCCGTCCGAGCTGCGAAGTCCCGAAGAGGTCCGGTCTCCTATGGCATCATCTTTGCAGGGTAAACGTGACAAGAACGAACCGGCAGCCGCCGCGAAGTCCGCTGAAAGGAGAACCCTCAGGGTCAAGATCGACGAACTTCTCAAGCGCTTTCGCCTGCCCGAGAGGCAGTTCGAGGCCCTCATCGAGGACCTGGAGGGCCGTGTGGAGGAGGCTCGCTCCGCGTGTTCCCTCGTCGTTGCGGACATGAAGCGTCTTCGTTCGGAGATCGCTTCCCACGAGAGCGCCGCCGACGAGGCCCAGGCCGCCGCCAGGCGCGCGCTCGAGCAGGGCCGGGAAGACCTCGCGCGATCGGCCCTGGCGCGCAAGATCGCTCACGGACACAGCGCCGACAAGTTGCGCGCGGACCTCGGGGAGATGGAGAAGGAGTCCGAAAACCTCGCCCGCGACCTCGAGGAGCTCGCGTGTCTCGTGGACGAGGCCAAGCGCAGGCGCAACCTCCTGCGCGCGAAGTCGAAGCTCGCCGGCTCGAAGGGCCGCGCCCGCCGTCGCAAGGGCGACGACGAGGCGATGCTCCTAGACGACGACATCGAGCGCGCCTTCCAGGAGCTCGAGAAGAAAGACCTCCTGGACAGGGAGCTCGACCGCTTGAAAGGATCGAAACGCCGTAAAGGCTGAGCCCCGCGCGCCCGGAGACGTCCTCCGGGGCGGCGCGCTTTTTCGGAACCGTGTCATGGGCGTCGTGGAACGCGTGCGAAACCTGCTGTCGGTCGACCTCGCGGAGATCGAGTCTCCCGCCGACGCGCCCGCCCGCCTCCAGCGCTACCTGCGCGACCTCGAAGGCGCCTACCGCGAGATCACTGAAGCTTGCCGACGCACGGAGACGACGCGAGAGTACCTCGAGGAAAAGGCTCGGGGTAACGCCGCGGAGTGCCGCCGCTGGACGGACCGCGCCGAGCTTGCCCTCCGTCACGACAGCGACTCCCTCGCCCGCGTCGCCGTAGCCAAGAAAAAGGTCCTGCTCGCGGAGGGGAAGGACCTCGCGCGCGATCTCGAGCTCTGCATCGTCCAGCAAAGGGAACTCGCCCGCGAGATTAGCCACCTCCAGGAGCGCATCCTCGCCGTGCGTTCCGCGCGCTCGACCTCCTTGTCCCCTTCGACCAGCGTCTCGGAGGAGCCCTTCAAGTTGAGCCTTCCCTTCGGCCTGACGCCTCAGGGCGGAAGGCACGGCGAACCCTCCTTCCGCAGCGAGGTGGAAAAAGAGCTCGCAACCCTCAAGAGCCGCCTGAACCGTTCCCGGTGACGCGGAAAGACCGCCATGAAAGAAACCCGCGAAGATCATTCCCCCGATGCGCCCGGGACCCCCGCGGGCCCCGCGACGGCCGATCGTTCGGACGAGTCCTCCGCCGGGACGCTCCTCGATGACCTTACCTCCGCCCTCGGGCTCCTCGTCCTCGAACACGTGCACGCCGAGCGCGGACCGCTTTCCGCGCTGCGCCGCTTCGCCTCGGGCCGCGCCCGCGCGGCGGCAAGACGTCTCGGGAAGAGCTCCGTCGTCAGGCGGCTCGCCCTCGCGGAGGCCCTCCACGAGCGCGCCCGGATCGACTCCGAACTGCGAAGAATCAGGCGCCTGGAAAAGCGTTTGACCGATCGCCGGGAACACCACGAGGAGCGCCTCTCCCGCTCCGCCGAAACCGCCCGTCGGGGCCCCCCGCTCGAAAGCGCCCTGGCGAAACTCGATGTCGGACTGGCCCGGGAAAGACAGGACGTGATCTCGGGGGGAGTCGTCGACCTCGAGCGACGGCGCGGCCGGCTCGAGGCCGAGCTTGAGGCCGTCGAAGAGTCCGTCGGCGATCTGCGCGAAGCCCTCGACGTCGAGTTGGCCCAGCGTCTCTCCCGCAGAAGAATCCGGCGCGGCGCGTGGGCGGGCATCCTCGCCGCGGGCCTGCTCGTGGCGGTCGGACTTTTCGCCCTCCGCGCGCGGACGAGCCTGGCGCCCGGACCGGTCCGTCCCCTCCTCGCCGCCCGCGAGCACGCCGAGGCCGTTGCGCTGCCCGGCGGCGGCGCCCTTGTGATCGCGGGGATCGCCGACGGGGAGGCGATCGCCACCATCGAACGCTTCGACCCACGCACGCGCGCCTTCCGCGCGCTGCGCTGCGCCCTCCCCATGCCGACCTTCAACCATGCCCTGGCTTCCCTCACGGAAGAACACTTCCTCGTCACCGGAGGGGAGCGCGCGTTCCCGGGTCCCGCGTACCGGCAGGCGGTCCTCATCGACGCCCGCGGCGAGCGCGCAACCGAAGTGGGCCTCCTCACCTTCGGCCGCCGGCGCCATCGCATGGTGCGCCTCGAGGACGGCCGCATCTTCGCCATCGGCGGCGAGGACGACCCGCGCGCCCCGGACCACTCCACCATCGAGGAGTTCGACCCCGCGACCGGCAGCTTCCGCGTCGTCGCCGACCTCCCGATCTTTCTGCAGGATTTTTCTGCGACCGTCCGGAACGAGACGGCTGTCGTCCTCCTCGGAGGCCAGAGCCGCGACCGCAAGGCCCTGGCGCGCGCCTTCCTCTTCGAAACCCGGGACGGAACCGTCCGCGAGCTTTCCCCCCTCCACGTCGCGCGATACGACCATACGGCGACCGCCCTCCCCGACGGACGCATCGTCGTTGCCGGCGGCTTCGGCGACTCCGGCCGCGGACTCTCCGACGTCGAGATCCTCGATGCTCAAACCCTTTCCCCCGCCCCAGCCGCGCCCATGCGCAAGCCCCGCGCCTTTCACCGCGCCGCCTTGCTCGGGCCGACGGGCGTCCTCGTCACGGGCGGGGCCGGCGGAAAGGACGTCGAAGACGAGGCCGAACTTTACAACGCGCGCGCCGACCGCTGGCTCCCCGCCGGCGCCCTCGCCGAGGCCCGCAACAATCACGTCATGGTCGAGCTGGAGCCCGGCGTCTTCCTCCTCGCGGGGGGATACGCCGCCACCGGGGCACTCCGCTCCGCCGAGATCTTCGTCCCCCGCACGTCCGCCGGACCCTGATCCCGTCCATCCCGCATGGGCGGGATCCCCCTCCCGCGACGCGTCTTGATTCGCCTTCCGCCCGTCGCTACTCTACGCTCGTGCCCCTTTTCGGACGACCTGCCATGGGAACGCGACACCCCGACAAGATCCTCCTCGTCGGGCCCGCCGGGACGGGAAAGACCCGCCGCGCGCTTGCCCTCGTGATCGATCGCCTCTCGCGCGCGTCGGACGGCCGCTTCCTCTTCATCGGCCCAACCGAAGAGCAGGTCCGCCACGTGACCGACGTGGTCCTCGCTGAGGGGGCCTTCGGCTCCCTCCTCGAAAGCTCCTTCGTGACCTTCCCCGCCCTTGCGCGTCGCCTCGTCGAGACGCGCTCGCCTCTCCAGCCGATCCCTCGTGAAACCCAGGCCGTCGTCCTCCAGACGCTGCTGGAGACCCGATGTCCTCCCGCCTTCCAAGGACAAGCTGCCTTCCCCGGCTTCCGCCGGGAGCTGGCCGCCTTCCTGCGGGAGGTGAAGGAGGCCGGCCTCTCCCCCGGGGACTTCCGCGCCCGCGTAGACTCTAGGCTCCCCCGCGAGGACGCCGTCGCCCGCGAGCGCCTCCTCGCCTGCGCGCAAATCTTCGCCGACTACCGGGGGGAACTCGAATCCCTGCGGTACCTGGATCACGAGGACGTGCTGGCCCGGGCGGCCCGGATCGCTCGAAGCGACCCGGATCTCTTCCGCGACGTCGACATGCTCGTGGTGGACTCCTTCTCCGACTACACCCCCCTCCAGATGGACCTCCTCTCGCTTCTCATCGAGCGCGCCGGGGGCGTCCTCGTCACCTGCCCGGGCGACGACCGCGAACGCCTCCGCTCGCACTTCGAGCGCGCCGACGCGACCCGCAGACGTCTGCGCTCGCTCGGCCTGCGCGAGGAGATCCTTTCCGCCAACCATCGCTCCGAGAGCGACGACCTCGCCCTCGTCGAGCGCGTCGCCTTCCGGCCCCCGACGTCCCCAGCATCCCCCTCGGGGGAAGCCGTCACGTTCCTGGAGGCGGCCGACCGCACCGACGAGGTCGAGGAGGTCTCCCGCCGCATCCGCCTCCTCGTCGACGAAGGCGGCCGCGCCTACCGCGACATCGGGATCATCGTCCGCAGCAACGCTCCCTACCGCGCCCTCATCGAGGAGATCTTCGCCGAACAGGAGATCCCCGTGCTCTTCCGCACCGGCAGGCCCCTGGCGCTCTGCCCCTTCGTGAGGTCCGCGCTCGCCCTTGCCCGCTCGCTCGCGGAGGACCCCCCCGGCGAAGAGCTCCTGACGCTGGCGCGCAGCGCCTGCTTCGGCGTCGATGCCGACGCCGCCGACCGCCTCACGTGCGCCTACCTCTCCTCCCACCGCCAGCCCCGCAGCGAACACTGGACCGAGATCGTCGCCGAGGTCGACGATCCGAAGCTCACGGAATTCTGGCAGAGGATCGAGACGGCGCGAAAGGACTTCGCCTCCGCCGCCGGCGCCCCCGCTATGTGCCGCGCGCTTCAGCGCGCGCTTTCCTCCTTCGGCCGCTGGGACGACCTCTTCGGCCCGGACGCCGCCATGTCGAAACCCCGTCTCGTCGAGGAGGGCGCCGCCGTCCGCGCCGTCTGGCGGCTCCTCGACGACATGGCCGACGTCTACGCCCGGACCGGCCGTTCCGTCGCCGACGCCGACGCCTTCGTCGCCTCTCTCGAGGAGCTCCTCGCCCAGGGTTCCGCCCCGGCCCCGGCTGTCGTTCGCGACGCCGTCTATGTCCTCGACGTCCACGAGGCCCGCCAGTGGGAGCTCCCCGTCGTCTTCGTCCTGGGCCTCGTCGAAACCGAGTTCCCCCCGACCTCCCGCGAGAACCTCTTCCTCGCCGATTCCCAGCGCGCGCGTCTCGACGACCCCGCGCACGCAGGGCGTCTGGCGCTGCGCAAAGACCGCGAGATCGAGGAGCGCATGCTCTTCTACGTCGCCGTCACCCGCGCCCGGGAGAAGCTCTGCCTCTGCTGGCCGCGCTTCGACGACGAGGGGAACGTAAACCTCCGCTCCTTCTTCCTCGACGACGTCGTGGGGGCGTTCACCGAAAAGCAGCGGACTCGCCGGACCGTCACGCGCGAGCTCTCCCGCCTCGTGGCGGGCGCCGAGACGCTCGCTACCCGGCGCGACCTCCTGCGCTACACCTGCTTCCATCTCCGCCGGATGTTCGCGGCCGCCTCGCCGGTGGACGGCGACGGCGCGCTCGCGTGGGCGCTCGCCGCGAGACTCGCCCGGGACGGAGGCTTCGCGGCCGTCCTGCGCTCCGCCCTCGCGGCGCCCGAAGCCGTCCTCGCCCCCCTCTCGCAGGAGCGCCTGGAGAAAGCCATCCGGACGCTCCAGCCCCGTTACTCCGCAAGCGCCCTCGGCAGCTTCGCCCAGTGCCCCTACCAGCACTTCGCCGCACAGATCCTCAAGCTCCGCGAGATAGACGATCCCCGCGAGAAAGGTCTCGATCCCCAGGTCGCCGGCGAGGTCGTCCACAAGGTCCTCGAACGGCATCTCCGGGACCCCGCGAAGCAGATTCCCCTTCTCCTCGCGCGCGCCCTGCGGGACAAGCTCGGCGACATCCCCTTGGGCCCCGACGCCATGCGCGCCCGTCGCGACATCCTCCGCATGCTCCGGGAGTTCGACTCCCATGAGGAGGCGTACCGCCGCTCCCACGGCCTGACCCCTCACGAGTTCGAGCGCCGCTTCGGCCCCGATTGCGCAGGTGCGTCACCCGCGTTGCGCATCCAGACGGCGCGCGGCGAAATCGATCTCGCCGGCAAGATCGACCGGATCGACCGCTCTCCCTCCGGAGACCTCTTCATCATCGACTACAAGTACTCGCGGGAGCTGAAGGCCCCCCGGCTCGAAGCCGACGGCGAAGCGGACGCCCTCCAGCTCGCCGTCTACCTCCTCTATGCAGAGGTCGCGATGAAGGCGCGCACGATCGGCGCGCAACTCTACGCGCTCAAGAGCTGGAAACGCGCCGGGATCGCCCGAAGCGCATCTCTTCCCCAGGCCGCGCTGGACTCCGGTGACCTTACGCTTGTCGACGATGCGGCGATGGCGGACTTCCTCGACGGCTGGCGGCGGTGGATCGCCGGCGCGGTCTGCGAGATCCTCTCCGGGCGGATCAACACCGCCCCACGCGATCTCAGGCGATGCGGCTTCCCGGAATGCCCCTATAGCGACCTCTGCCGCTACGAGAAGTGGATGGCGGGCCCCGATGATTGACAAGCTCCTCGACGGACTGACTGAAGAGCAGCGCCGCGCCGTGACCGCGACCGACCGGGGCCTGTGCGTCTCCGCGGGCGCCGGCAGCGGAAAAACCCGCATCCTCGTCCTGCGCTTCGCCTATCTCGTCCTCGCCCGGAAAGCCGACGTCTCCCGCATCCTCGCCATCACCTTCACCGAAAAGGCCGCCGCCGAGATGAAGCAGCGAATCGCCAAGTGCTTCGCCGACGTGGGCCGCGACGACCTCCGCCAGAACGTCGAGTTCGCCTACGTCTCCACCATCCACGCCTTCGCTAGACGCCTCCTCGCCGAAAACGCCATCGACGCCGGCGTCGACCCCCACTTCGCCGTCCTCGAAGAGTTCCACTCCCCCGAGCTCGCCCGCGAGGTCCTCGACGAGACGCTCGCCCGCTGGCGGACCGAGCGCCCCGACGACTACGCCCGCCTCACGGAGGACCTACTGACTTCCACTCCCTCCGCGACGGGAGGAGGCTTCGCCTTCGACCTCATGGACCTCTACGAAAGGATCCGCTGCGCCGCCGCTCCGCCGGAAAGCTGGCGACCTCACGAGACAAACCCCCGGGAGGCCGCGAAACTGCTGGCCCGCCTGACGGACGTCCTCAGCGCAGCCGCCGCCTTCGCCGACGACGCGACCCTCACCTCCGCCGCCCGCCTGCGCCTTGACCGCGTCCTCGAACGCGCGCAGGCCGCTCGCACCGCCGCCGCCGGCGATTTCTCCCCCGACGCCGTTTCCGCCCTGGCGGCCCTGGCGAAGGCGATCGACCTTCGCGCCGGAACCGCGGACTTCAAGGCCCGCCTCTCGGAGCTGCGCCAGGTCGTAAACGGGGTCCTCAGCCTCGCCGTCGAGAAGCTGAGCCGCCCGACCCTCGAGCTCCTCGGGGACCTGCTCCGCGACTTCGATCGCGACTTCTCCGAACGCAAACGCCGCAGCGGACTCCTCGATTTCAACGACCTCATCCTCCGCAGCATGACGCTCCTCGAAACCAACGCCGCGCTGCGGGCGCGCCTCGCGGACAAGTTCGCCTTCGTCCTCGTCGACGAGTTCCAGGACACCGACCCCTCCCAGAAGCGCCTCATCGACGCCCTCACGCGCCCCGAAAGACTCTTCGTCGTGGGCGACGTCAAGCAGTCCATCTACGGCTTCCGCAACGCCGACGTCCGCGTGTTCATCGAGCATCAGGACCGCGCTCCCGAGACGGGGACGGAGGTCATCCCCCTCCCGTGCAACTGGCGCTCCCGCGCGGACCTCCTCGACGCGATCAACCACGTCTTCCGCTCGATCTGGACCGGCGCCGACCGCCAGACCCCCTTCGAGGCCCTCGTCGCCGCGCGCGCGCACGCCCCACGGAGCGTCCCCCCCGTCGAGCTGCTCGTCTCGCGCGACCAGGACGTCCCCTCCGCCCGTCGCCGCGAAGCGCACGAGATCGCCCGCCGCATCAGGGAGATCGTGGACAATAAAGAGCTCGCCGTCTCGCGGAAGGATTCGAAAGACTTCGGCACGCCTCTGCGCTACCGCGACTTCGCGATCCTGCTTGCCGCCACGACCGACGTCAACACCTATGAGCGCGCACTGGAATCCCGCGGCGTCCCCTACCACAGCGTCAGCGGCCGCGGCTTCTGGCGCACCCGCGAAGTCACCGACTGCATCCGCGCCCTCGAGGTGATAGCCAACCCCCGCGACGAGATCGCCCTCGCTTGTGTCCTGCGCGGTCCCCTCGTGGGCGCGTCCGACGCCGCCCTTCTCCTCCTCAAGGAACATCCAGCCGCCCGCGCGGGCCTCCTCTGGGACGCCCTCGGCGAACTCGATGAGATCGACCTTCCCGAGGACGACCGCCGACGCCTCGAGCGCTTCCGCGCCGACTTCGCCGCCTTGCGAGCCGACGCTTCGCGCATGACGCTCTACGAGCTCCTCTCCGAGCTCTCCCGCCGCACCGACTTCCCCCTCCGGACCCTTCTCTCCTCGGGCGGACCCCGCCGCTTCGCGAACCTCCGCAGGGTCCTCTCCCTCGCCCGCGACACCGACGCCGCCAACTTCTTCGACCTGCGCGAGTTCGTCGCCGCCCTGCGCGTCTACCGCACCACCGAGACCCGCCGCAGCGAAGCCCCCACCGGCTCCGAGACCGACGACGTCGTCAAGATCATGACCATCCACGCCGCTAAGGGCCTCGAGTTCGGCGCCGTCGTCGTCGCCGATCTCGCCCGCGGCCCCAACCAGCGCTCCGCGCCCCTCCTCTTCTCCCCCGAACGGGGCCTCGCCGGTGCCAGCGCCTCGGCCTTCGAGACCGCCGGAAACTTCAAGGGCCTCGCGCAGGAGACCCTCGCAAGAGAGCTTGCGCAGCGCGAAGAGGAGGAGCGCCTGCGCCTCCTCTACGTCGCCATGACGCGCGCGAAGGAATACCTCATCCTCTCCGCCGCTTTGGGCGCTCGCAAGACCCATGGCGAGCAGGTGTGGCTCGACGAGCTCTCCCGCGCGCTCGGCGTGGACTTCCGCACACCTGAGCCGCCCGCTGAACCCCTGACCCTGGACTCCCACGCCCGCTGCGCCTTCTTCGACGGCCCGCCTCCGAACCCCGAGACGACCAGGCGCACCAACCTCGCCGCCCGCTACCGGGAAGACCTCCTCGCGGGACGCTTCCCCGCGCTCGATCCCGCGAATGCGGGACCCTTCGCCGAAGCCGCCGACGTCCTGGCGCGCATCGATCGCGCAACGGCGGCTCCTCCTCCCTCCCGCGCGCGCGTCTTCTACTCCGTGACGGAGCTCCTCGAGTGGCGACGCTGCCCGAGATGCCACTACTACGCGCACGTCCTGCGGCTCCCCGAGGAACTGCTCGCCCGCGACCAGTCCGGCCCTCCGCAGGGGCCTTCCGCCGCCGCCCTCGGCGAAGCCGTCCACGCCGCGATCGTGCGATGGGGCTCCTCGAAAACGCGCGAGGACCTCCGCGCCGTCGTCCAGAGGGAGCTCGCGCTCCGGGACATCGACCCCGCGACCTGTGGCAAGGACCTCGACGCCCTCATGAGCGGGATCGCCGCGTTCTTCGGGAGCGACCTCTGGCGCGCGATGGAAGCCTCCGCCCTCCTTGCCTGGGAGGAGCCTTTCGTCCTGCGTCACGGCGAAGCGAACTTCCGCGGACAGGTGGACCTCTACTGCGTCAACGACGGCCGCGTCACTCTCGTGGACTTCAAGACCTCGCGCCTCTCTCCGAAGGACGCCCCCAAGCGCGCGCTCGACTACGCCCTCCAGCTCGGCGTCTACGCGCAGGCCCTGCGGGCGGTCCACCGCGCGAAGGAGGTCCGCGCCTTCTGCGCGTTCCTCCATCCGGCCGCATGGGTGCCTCTCGTCCTCGAGAAGCTGAACGTCCCCGAGATCCTCTGCGACTTCATCGCCGCGCAGGACGGCGCCGCCGGCGAGCCCCGGCGAGGTCCCTCTTGCGCAAGTTGCGCCTTCCGCCGATTATGCGCGTCTTGAACGCTCCTAGGGCCTGAGCCTCGAAAGGATGACCTCCGTGCCCCCCGACTTCGATCCCCTGGATATGGCCGTCTCCCAGTTGGAGGACGCCGCCGGCAAAGCGCGGATAGAGCCCTGGATCGTCGAGATCCTGCGCACCCCCGCGCGCACGCTCGCGGTGAGCGTCCCGGTCAAGATGGACGACGGCTCCGTCCGCGTCTTCCGCGGCTATCGCGTGCAGCATTGCCTCGCGCGCGGGCCCGGCAAGGGAGGCGTGCGTTTCCACCCCGACGTGACGGAGCGCGAGGTGGCGGCGCTCGCCATGTGGATGACGTGGAAGTGCGCCGTCGTCGGGCTCCCCTACGGCGGCGCGAAGGGAGGGATCGTCTGCGATCCGACCAAGCTCAGCGCCGACGAGCGCGAGCGCCTCACCCGACGGTACACCGACGAGATCATGCCCATCTTCGGCCCCAAGCAGGATATCCCCGCCCCCGACGTCAACACCGACGCCCAGGTCATGGCTTGGATCATGGACACCTACTCGATGAACCGCGGCTACCCCGTCCCCTCCGCCGTCACGGGAAAGCCCGTCGCCATCGGCGGCTCCCTGGGCAGGAACCTCGCCACCGGCCGCGGCTGCGTCTACGTCCTCAACCGCGCCGCCAAAGTCCTGGGTTTCGATCCCACCGCCGTCCGCGTCGCCGTGCAGGGCTTCGGCAACGTCGGCAGCGCCGCCGCCCGCGTCCTCCATGAACAGGGCGCGAAAGTCGTCGCCGTCAGCGACGTGCGCGGCGCCGTCTGCAACCCCGGCGGGCTCGACGTCCCCGGGCTCCTCCGTCATGCGCGCGAAACAGGCTCCGTCGTCGGCTTTCCCGAAGCCGACGCGATCACGAACGCCGACCTCCTCTCCCTGCCCGTGGATGTCCTCCTGCCGGCCGCCCTCGAGAACCAGATCAACGCCGCGAACGCCGACCGCATCCGCGCCCGCGTCGTCCTCGAGGGCGCCAACGGCCCCACCACCCCCGAGGCGGACCGCGTCCTTCACAAGAACGGCGTCGTCGTCATCCCCGACGTCCTTGCCAACGCGGGCGGCGTCACCGTCAGCTACTTCGAGTGGGTCCAGGGACTCCAGGCCTACTTCTGGAGCGAGCGGGAGGTGAACCTCGAACTGCGCGCCGTCATGGAAAAAGCCTTCGACGCCGTCTGGCGCATCGCCCAGGAGCGCCACGAGGACTTGCGCACCTCCGCCTACATCCTCGCCCTCGGGCGCGTCGCCGAGGCCCTGCGTTTCAGGGGCCTTTATCCCTGATCCCGGGGAGCCGTCTGCGACGCAAGCTCCGCCTCCTCCGCCGCCTGGTGCTCGCGCGCCTCCTCCAACACCTTCGCCAGGAACCTCCCCGTGTAGGATGCCGGGTTGGCCGCCACCTCCTCGGGCGTCCCCTGCGCGATCACCCGTCCCCCGGCGTCCCCGCCTTCGGGCCCCAGGTCGATGAGGTGGTCCGCGCACTTGATGACGTCCATGTTGTGCTCGATCACGAGGACGGTGTTCCCCATGTCCGCTAGGCGGTTCAAGACCTCCAGCAGGTTCGAGATGTCCGCGAAGTGGAGGCCCGTCGTGGGCTCATCGAGGATGTAAAACGTCTTCCCCGTGTCGGGCTTGGCGAGCTCGCTCGCCAGCTTCACCCGCTGTGCCTCCCCGCCCGACACCGTCGTCGAGCTCTGCCCCAGCGCGAGGTACCCCAGCCCCACGTCGCAGAGCGTCCGGAGGACCCTCTTGACCTTCGGGAAGTTGACGAAGAACGTGAGCGCCTCCCCCACCGTCATGTCCAGCACCTCCGCGATGTTCCGCCCCTTGTAGCGGATCTCGAGCGTCTCGCGGTTGTACCGCGCCCCCTTGCACGTCTCGCACGTCACGTAGACGTCCGGCAGGAAGTGCATCTCGATCTTCTTCGTCCCCTGCCCCTGGCACGCCTCGCAGCGACCCCCCTTCACGTTGAAGCTGAATCGCCCCGACTTGTACCCGCGGACCCGCGCCTCCTTCGTCTTCGCGAAAAGCTCGCGGATCAGGTCGAAGACCCCCGTGTACGTCGCGGCATTGCTGCGGGGCGTCCGCCCGATCGGCGACTGGTTGATCTCGATCACCTTGTCGATCTCGTCGCACCCGTGGATCTCGTCGTGCCGGCCCGGCTTCTCCCGGCTCCCGTAGAGGTGCCGCCGCAGCGCCGGAAGCAGCGTCTGCGTCGCCAAGGTGCTCTTCCCTGATCCCGACACCCCCGTCACGCAGTTGAAGACGTTGAGCGGAAATCGCACCGTGATCCGCTTGAGGTTGTTCTCCCGCGCCCCCTTGAGCACGATCGACCGCGACCGGTCCGCCTTTCGGCGCTCCGCCGGCACCTCGATCATGCGCTCCCGGCGAAGGTACTGCCCCGTCACGGACCCCTCGCTCCGCAGCACCGCCCCAAGCTCCCCCTCCGCCACCACCCGCCCCCCGTGAGCCCCCGCGCCCGGGCCCAGGTCTACGATGTAGTCGGCGCTCCGGATCGTCTCTTCGTCGTGCTCCACCACGATGACCGTGTTCCCGATGTCCCGCAGCCCCTGGAGCGTCCGGATCAGCTTCCCGTTGTCCCGCTGGTGCAGCCCGATCGACGGCTCATCCAGCACGTAGCACACCCCGACAAGGGAACTCCCCACCTGCGTCGCCAAGCGAATCCGCTGCGCCTCTCCCCCGGACAGCGTCGCCGCCCTGCGGTCCAGCGCCACGTACGCGATCCCTACGTCCGCCATGAACGTCAGTCGCGCCACGATCTCCTTGAGAATGGGACGCGCGATCGCCCGCCGCTCCTCCCCCAAGTCCAGCCCCTGGAAAAACTCCAGCGCCTCCGCGATCGACATCTGCGTCGTCTCGTAGACGTTCTTCCCCCCCACCAGGACCGCCAGCGCCTCCGGACGCAGCCGCGCGCCCCGGCATTTCGGACACGGCAGCTCGCTCATGTACCCGTGCAGGCGCTCCTTCACGTACTCGCTGTCGGTCCGCTCGAACCGTCTCTCAAGGTTCGGCAGCGCCCCCTCGAACGACGTCCCGTACTTCCGCTCGTCGCCGGCGTTCGTGCCGTACAGGAGGATCCGCTGCACGTCCTTGTCCAGCATCTCGAACGGCCTGTTCCCATCCACGCGGAAGTCCTCGCAGAACTTACGGACCACGTGATCGTAGAAGATCGCCATCCTCCGCCCCCCGCGCTTCCACGCCTCGATCGCCCCCTCCGCAAGCGAAATCCCCTTGTCCGGCATAATCAGGTCCGGATCGAACTCTTGCCGCGTCCCCAGACCGTCGCACTCGCTGCACGCCCCGTACGGGCTGTTGAACGAGAACGTCCGCGGCGCAAGCTCCTCGATCGAGATCCCGCACTCCGGACACGCGTAGATCTCGCTGTAGACCTCGTCCACCCACTTCGACCCCTCCTCCCGGCTGGCGATCAGGATCCCCTCCCCCACCCGCAGCGCCGTCTCCACCGACTCCGCCAGCCTCCCCCGCATCCCCTCCTTCACCGAGAGCCGGTCCACCACCACGTCGATCTCGTGCTTGCGGTTCTTCTCCAGTCCCTTCGCGTCCCGCGCCTCCATCATCTTCCCGTCGACCCGCACCCGCACGAAACCCTCCCGCCGCACCGCCGCGAACACCTCCCGGTGCTCCCCCTTGCGCCCGCGCACCTTCGGCGCGAGCACCATGAGCCGCGTGTCCTGCGGCAGCGCGAAGAGCCGGTCCACGATCTCTTGAGGCGTCTGCTGACGGATCCCCTTCCCGCACTTCGGACAGTGCGCCTCCCCCACCCTCGCGAACAGCACCCGCAGGTAGTCGTAGATCTCCGTGATCGTCGCCACCGTCGACCGCGGGTTCGCCCCCGCCCCCCGCTGCTCGATCGAGATCGTCGGCGGAAGCCCCTCGATCGACTCCACGTCCGGCTTCTGCATCTGCTGCAGGAACTGCCTGGCGTACGCCGACAGGCTCTCCACGTACCGCCGCTGCCCCTCCGCGTAGATCGTGTCGAACGCGAGACTCGATTTCCCCGACCCGCTGATCCCCGTCACCACGACGAACTTGTCCCGGGGGATCCGCACGTCGATGTTCTTGAGGTTGTGCGCCCGCGCGCCCCGGATCGTGATGAACTTCTCGTCCATGCTCCTCCCCGTCCCCCCGGTGCCGCTCCCCGCCCTCGTCCGAAACAAGTTATTTTAGCCCAAGGCGCACCCGCGGCAAGACGAATCGCGCCGCCCCCCTCTTGCCCGCCCGCTGGGCTTCCCCGACGCTGAAAAACCCTTGACACCGGAAGGGGTTGCGGCTATCTTTCCTGAACCCCTCCTATCGCGATTTTTCCAGGGGAGATCCGGGCGAGTCCCGCACCCGCGGGACCGGCTGTGAGGTGGGAGAGACCTTTCGTGGATCCGGACCGCTTCGAGGTCAAGCTCTCGGAAAGAATGGGCAGGCTCCCCCCCTACCTCTTCGGCAAGATCAACGCCCTCAAGCTCGCCCGCCGACGCGCGGGAGAGGACGTCATCGACCTCGGCATGGGAAACCCCTCCGATCCCCCCGCCGCCCCGGTCATCGAGAAACTCGTGGAGGCCGCCCGCGATCCCAGGAACCACCGCTACAGCCAGTCCAGCGGCATCGTGAACCTCCGCCGCGAGATCGCCAAGCGCTATCGCAAAACCTGGGGCGTCAAGCTCAACGCCGAGCGCGAGGTCATCGCCTGCATCGGGAGCAAGGAAGGCTTCAGTCACATGTGCCTCGCCCTCCTCGGGCCCGGGGACACCGCCCTCGTCTGCGACCCCGCCTTTCCGATCCACATCTACGGGCCCATGATCGCCGGCGCCAACGTGATCCGCGTCCCCCTCGTGAGCGACCAGGACGAGTTCATCCGACGCCTCGTCGACGTCGCCACCCACCTCCTGCCCCGCCCAAAGGTCCTCATCCTCAACTTCCCCCACAACCCCACCGCCATGACGGTCGACAGGTCCTTCTTCGAGGAGATCGCCCGCTTCGCGCGGATGTACGGCGTCATGGTCATGCACGACTTCGCCTACGGCGAAACCTGCTTCGGCGACTACCGCGCCCCCAGCTTCCTCGAGATCGACGGCGCCAAGGACGTCGCCTGCGAGTTCTACACCATGAGCAAACCCTACAACATGGCCGGCTGGCGCGTCGGCTTCTGCGTCGGAAACGCCGACATGATCGCCGCCCTCGCCAAGATCAAGGGCTACTACGACTACGGGATCTTCCAGCCCATCCAGATCGCCGCCATCGTCGCGATGCGCGAGTGCGACGACGCCGTCCTCGAACAGGCCAAAGCCTACGAGAAACGAAGGGACGCCCTCTGCGCCGGCCTCGCCCGCATCGGCTGGCACGCCCCCGTCCCCCGCGCCAGCATGTTCGTCTGGGCGCGCTACCCCGAAAAGTTCGACCGCGTCGGAAGCGTCGACCTGGCCCTGCGCCTCCTCGATCGCGCGGGCGTCGCCGTCGCCCCCGGACGCGCCTTCGGCGACTACGGCGAAGGGTACATGAGGCTCGCCCTCGTCGAAAACGAACAGAGGCTCACCCAGGCGGTGCGTGAGATCCAGCGGGCCGTGAGGCGCGACGACTTCCTTTCCGGAGAGGCCTTCCATGGCGAGGCGGTTTGACGGCGGCGTCCATCCCGAGGAAATGAAACACGCCAGCGCCGCGAGCCCCATCGAGGACTTCCCCCTCCCGGCACTCGCGACCATCCCCCTCGTCCAGCACCTCGGCGCCCCCGCGCAGGCGATCGTGAAGAAAGGCGACTCCGTCCGCAAGGGACAGCTCATCGGCGAGCCCGGCGGCTTCGTCAGCGCCTGCATCCACGCCAGCGTCGCCGGCGCCGTGAAGGACGTCGGCTCCGCCATCCACCCCCTGGGACACAACGTGCCCGCCGTCGTCATCGAGCGCGCCGGCGACGACGAATGGGCCGACGGCCTCGACGTCGAGCGGGACTGGCGCGCCCTCGCGCGCGATGAGCTGCGCGAGCTCATCCGCCTGGGCGGCCTCGTCGGTATGGGAGGCGCCACCTTCCCCACCCACGTCAAGCTCTCCCCGCCGCTCGAGAAACCCATCGACACCGCGATCGTCAACGGCGTCGAGTGCGAGCCCTACCTCACCGCCGACCATCGCCTCATGCTCGAAGACCCCGCCCTTATCGTCGAGGGGCTCGAGATCATCATGACGGTCCTCGACGCCAGCACCGGCATCGTCGCCATTGAAGCCAACAAGCCCGACGCCGTCCAGCGTATGAGGGAGACGATGCGCGGACGCGATCGAATGCGCCTCGAGGTCCTCCCCGTCCGCTATCCGCAGGGCGCGGAAAAACAGCTCATCCAGGCGCTCCTGGGACGCGAGGTGCCCAGCGGCGGCCTCCCCATGGACGTCGGCGTCGTCGTCCAGAACGTCGGGACCGCGCACGCGATCGCCTGCGCCGTCCGCTACCGTCGACCCCTCATCGAGCGCGTCGTCACCGTCACCGGCGACGCCGTCGAGCGCCCCCGCAACTTCCGCGTCCGCGTCGGGACGCCCGTGAGCGCGCTCCTCGACGCCTGCGGACGCCGCCCGGGGATACGCCGCGTCATCCTCGGCGGACCCATGATGGGACTGGCGCAGAGGACCGACGATGTCCCCGTCACGCGCGGCACGAGCGGCGTCCTCGCCCTCATGGACGGCAAGGCCTGCGAATCGCGTCAGTGCATCCGCTGCGGACGCTGCGTGGTCGCCTGCCCCGCGCGAATCATTCCCGCGACGTTGTCGGCCCTCGTCGAGTCGGGCCACGCGGAGCTCGCCGACGAACACAACGTGATGGACTGCATCGAGTGCGGCTGTTGCGCCTACGTGTGCCCCTCCAGACGCAAGATCATCCACCAGATCAAATACGCGAAGGCCCTCCTGACGAAGAAACGCAAGGATGCCGCTGCGAAGAAGTAAGAGGAAGCTCGAATGGCACAGGACGTTGCGCAGGAAGCGGGGGATGGGCCGTTCCTCGTAGGCGTTTCGCCCCACGTGCGCTCCCCAGAGGACGTAGCCAGGCTCATGTGGTCGGTCGTGCTCGCGCTCGTGCCCGCGTGGCTCGCGGCGCTCTTCTTCTTCGGACCCTACGCGGCGGTCTTCGTCGTCGGCCTGTCGGTGGCGACCGCCGTCCTGACGGAAGCGGTCATCCAGAAACTCAAAGGCGGTCCCGTCACCGTCTCCGACGGCTCCGCCGTCGTGACGGGCGTCCTCTACGCCTTCGTGCTCCCCCCCAACGCCCCCTGGTACGTCGTGATCGTCGGCGCGTTCGTCGCGATCGCCATCGTCAAACAGGCCTTCGGCGGACTCGGCTGCAACATCTGGAACCCCGCCCTCGTGGGAAGGGCCTTCGTCCACCTCTCCTTCGCGACCCCCATGAACCTCCCCGAGTGGCCCGTGCTCCAGACCGGCCGCAGGATCGTCGGAAACCTCGCCTCCGGCGCCGACGCCGTCACCAGCGCCACACCCCTGAGCTGGCCGGTGGCGCATGACCTGATGGGCCTCGCCCCCGCCGTGGCGCACACCCACTATCGCTTCCTCGACCTCTTCCTGGGCGCCCGCCCGGGATGCATCGGCGAGGTGTCGGCGCTGGCGCTCCTCATCGGCGGGATCTACCTCATCGCGCGAAAGGTGATCGACTGGCGCGTCCCCGTCTTCATGGTCGCCGCCGCCGCCGTCATGGCCTTCGTCTTCCCGTACCTCGCGGTCGGACACCGCGCCTTCTTCCCTGGCCTGCGCGACCCCGGGATCGTCCTCTACCACGTCCTGTCGGGCGGCCTCCTCATCGGCGCGTTCTTCATGGCCACCGATTACGTCACCACCCCCCTCACGCGCAGGGGCCTCGTCGTGTTCGGGATCGGCGCCGGCGCCCTCGTGGGGGCCATCCGGCTCTTCTCCCGGGCCTTCCCCGAAGGCGTGTGCTTCGCCATCCTCCTTATGAATACGGCGACGGCCCTCATGGATCGCTGGACGCTGCCAAGGGTCTTCGGAGGACGCAGATGAGCCAGAAGCGCGGCGAATACGTTCGGTACGCCCTGGTCCTCCTCGCGGTGTCGGCGTGCGCCGCCCTCCTCGTCGCCGGAGTCTACACCGCAACGTCAGACGTCATCCGCAGGAACGAGGCCATGGTCAAGCAGTCCGCCCTTCACCGGGTCTTCCCCGACGCCCAGGAGTTCGACTTCCGGACCTTCGCCGACCCCCACGATGCCGACCGCACCGTGGTCGTCACCCGCGCCGACGGCAAGCCCGTCGGCTACGCGACGGTGGGCAAGGCCGCCGGCTACGGTGGGACCATCCGCGTCCTCGTGGGCCTTGGACCCGACATCCAAGCGCCTACCGTGAAGCTCATCGAGGTCCTCAGCCACTCGGAGACCCCCGGCCTCGGCGCCAAGATCCAGGAGGTCGCCAGCACCGAGACCCTCTGGTCCTGGATCGGAAAAAAACTCACCGGCAAGTCAAAGGGCGAGGCCCAGCCCCTCGCCCCCTGGTTCCAGGCCCAGTTCGCCGGCCGGAACGCCGCCCAGGTCCGGGCCTTCGCGCGCAACCCAAAGGAGGGCGGCGAGATCGATGCCATCACCGCCGCGACGGTCTCCTCGCGGGCCGTCGCGACGGCCGTCCTCGACGGCGTAACGCACGTCACCGAGACGGTCGCCGCGCCGACGAAGTAGTCTCGCGCTTTTCCTCCCTTCCCCCTGACCGAAAGGACCACGCGCGATGCTCCAGGACGCCTTGTCCCAGGCGCTGTCGAAGAGCACCGCCGACTACGCCGAGGTCCGCTACGAGACGAACGACGCCACAGGCATCTCCTTCCGCGGCGAAGAGGTCGACCACGTCAGCACCAGCAAGGTCTCGGGCGGCATCGTCCGGGCGTGCGTCAAGGGCGGCTGGGGCGTCGTCGCCTTCGACTCCCTCGAGGATCTTGAGCGACGCGTCCGCGAAGCCTGCGCCTGCGCCGCTCTCGTAGGACGCGAGCGCACCCAGCTCGCCGAAACCAAGCCCGTGAGCGCCGAGGTCCGCGCCCGCCTCGCGCGCGACTTCCGCGGCGTCCCCATGGACGAAAAACTCTCCCTCACCACGCGCTACAACAACATCGTGCTCAAGGCCAGCCCCAAGGTCGAAACCACCCACGTCGGATACAGCGAATCGTTCCGCACCGTCCATTTCGCCTCCTCGCGAGGCGCATACTTCCTCGAGGAGCGCCCCCGCGTGACCCTGCGCCTCCTCGCCGTGGCGCGCGACGGCGCCCTCGTGCAGCAGGCCTGGGACGGCGTCGCCTCCTCGGAAACCTTCGACGCCGTGCTGGGAAAGGAAGACCTCGCCGAGAACGTCGCCAAACGCGCCGCCGACCTCCTCTCCGCTCCCGCGTGCCCGGGCGGCCGCACGACCGTCGTCCTCGACCCCGAGCTCGGCGGCGTCTTCGCCCACGAGGCCTTCGGACACCTCAGCGAAGCCGACTTCCTCTACGAAAACCCAAAGGTCCGCGATCTCATGCACCTCGGAAGAGAGGTCGGCGTGAAAGACCTCACCATCGTCGACGACGGGTCCCTCCCGGGTCTGGGCGGGACCCACGCCTTCGACGACGAGGGCACCCCCACCGGAAGGACCGAGCTCGTCCGCAAGGGCGTCCTCTCCGGACACCTCCATTCCCTCGAAACCGCCGCCAAGATGGGCGCCGCTCCCACCGGCAACGCCCGCGCCGCCGGACGCGCCGATCCCCCCATCGTCCGAATGACCAATACCTGCATCGAGCCGGGCAAGCTCCGCTTCGACGACCTCCTCGCGGGCATAGACCGAGGCGTCTACGCCCGGGGCATGCTCGGCGGTCAGACGATGATGGAGATGTTCACCTTCTCCGCCGCCTACGGATACCGCATCGAAAACGGAAAGATCGGCCCCCTCGTGCGCGACGTCGTCCTAGCCGGGAACGTCTTCGAAACCCTGCACCGCATCGACGGCATCGCCGACGACCTCGTCATGATCCAGAAGGGCGGCGCCTGCGGGAAAGGCTCCCAGGGAATCCCCGTGACCTTCGGCTCGCCTCACCTCAGGATCCGCGACGTCGTCGTAGGCGGCAAACACTAGATCCCGGGAGCCCCCCATGCCAAGAGGCCGACTGGACAACGTGCGCGCGAGACTGGAGGACGGCCTCCTGGCCGCCAAACGCCTCGGCGCCTCCGCCGCCAAGATCGTCTACGAGGAGGGAGACGACACCGGCGCCTCCTTCGAGAACGGCCGCCTCAAGAGCGCCGACGCCCGCGAAAGCATCCACTACGCCGTCGAGGTCCTCGCGGGAGGAAAAAAGGGCCGCGCCGGCGGAAACGACCTCTCCGGACTCGAGGAGATGGTCTCCCGCGCCGTCGCCCTCTCGAAGGCCGGCGCCGTCGCCCACTTCGACGCCTACCCCCCTCCCGCTGCGCCCCACCCCGTCGCCATGCGCTCCGAGAGCGCCGCCGCCCTCACCCGCCAAAAGATGATCGCCTCCCTCGAGGAGATCGTCGACGCGTTGCGCGCCTACGACCCCGAGCTCTTCATCGGCGGCGAAGCCCAGCGCGGCGAATCCCGCGCCGTCCTCATGACGACCTCCGGCCTCGTCCACGAGGCCGCGGAGACCCTCTGGTCCCTCGGCGCCTACGCCCAGCGCACACAGGGCACCGACATGCTCTTCTCCGGATGCGGAAGGTCCTGGAGGGACTTGAGCCCCTTCTACGATCCGCCTTACATCGCCCGCGAGATCCTGTGGGAGCTCAAGCGCGCTGAGAAGATCGTGGACGCCCCGGTCGGAAAGGTGACCGCGGTCTTCTCCCCCGAGGTCTTCGCCATGCTCCTCCACGTGGTGGCGATGGGCGTGAACGGCAGGAACGTCGCCAAGGGCGAATCACCGCTGCGCGGCCGGCTGGGTGAGCGCGTGCTCGCCGACGCGATCACGATCACCGACAACCCCCACGTCGATTATTCTTGCGGCGCGGCCGAGATCGACGGCGACGGCGTCCCCACCCGCGTGGCCGCCCTCTTCGACCGCGGGGTGCTCGCGACCTTCCTCTACGACTGGGACACCGCCGGCCTCGCTCACGCGCAGCCCACCGGGAACGACAACTGCAGCCCCTACTACCTCGAGGTCGCCCCCGGCGTCCGCGCCGGCGCCGACATCCTCGCCGGACTCCCCGACGCCCTCTACATCCGCGGGCTCCTGGGCTTCGGGCAGAGCAACGTCATGAACGGCGACTTCGCCTCCAACGTCAGCCTCGGCTACCGCGTGCGCGGCGGCGAAGTCGTCGGACGCGTGAAAAACACCATGGTCGCCGGAAACGTCTACGAGCTCCTCTCCGGAGCCGTCGAGCTCAGCTCCGACCGCGATGAGGAACGCCGCCTCCCCCACCTCCTCGTCGA
>JAZDKG010000021.1:0-52374 GCA_043803205.1 Planctomycetota bacterium | reverse complement strand
AGCGTCGAGGAGGAGCGGCGGCTCTTCTACGTGGCGTGCACGCGGGCGAAGGACGACCTGTATCTCACGTATCCGATCGCGTCGATGGACCGACAGCGGCGGATGGTGATTCTGGATCCGAGCCGGTTTCTGAAGGAGATCCCCGGGGCGTCGTATGAGGAATGGGAGATCCGCGACATCAGCGGGACGGCGCCCGGAGCGCTTAGCGCGCAGAAGGCGATCGGCGCGCCGGCACGCGCGAGGGAGGAGGAAGATGGCCAAGGTTAGGAAGGGAGACGTCCGCAAGAGGGCGGAGGAACTGCGCAGGGAGATCCGCCGGCACGAGCATCTCTACTATGTGGAGAACGCGCCCGAGATCTTGGACCGGGAGTTCGACAAGCTCATGGAGGAGCTCAAGAAGATCGAGGAAGCGAACCCGGAGATCGTTACCCCCGATTCGCCAACGCGGCGCGTGGGCGGAGAGCCCATGGAGGGGTTCGCGACGGTGGAGCACGGGCGGCCGATGCTCTCGATCGACAACACCTACAGCGCGGAGGAGCTTGCGGAGTTCGACAAGAGGACGCGCGAGGCCCTCGGGGTGGAGGAGCTCGACTACGTGGTGGAGCCCAAGATCGACGGGCTGGCGGTGAGCCTGCGGTATGAGAACGGACGTTTCACGCGCGGGGCGACGCGCGGGGACGGGACGCGCGGGGACGACGTGACGGCGAACCTGCGGACGATCCGGCAGGTTCCGCTCGTGCTGCCAGGGACGCCGTGCGAGTTCCTGGAGGTGCGCGGGGAAGTCTACCTTTCGATAGGAGAGTTCCAGCGGCTCAACAAGGAGCGCGAGGAGGCGGGGGAGGCGCTCTTCGCCAACCCGAGGAACGCGGCGGCGGGGACGCTGAAGCTCCTCGATCCCCGCCTCACGGCGAAGCGTCGGCTTGAGATCTTCTGCTACGACGTCGGGGAGGCGCGAGGACGCGACTTCGAGACGCAGAGCGGACTCCTCACGGAGCTCGCGCAGCTCTCGCTCCGGACCAACCCCCACTGGAAGAAGGTGCACGGGATCGATGCGGTCGTCGAGCGCTGCGAGGAGTTCCGCTCGCAGAGGGAGAAGCTGGACTACCTCCTCGACGGGCTCGTGATCAAGGTGGACCGGCGGGAGTACCGGGAGAGGCTCGGACGGACGACGAAGTTCCCGAGGTACATGATCGCGTTCAAGTACCCGGCCGAGCAGGCGACGACGAAGTTGCTCGAGATCGCGGTCCAGGTGGGGAAGACCGGGATCCTGACCCCGGTGGCGCATCTAGCGCCGGTGCTCTTAGCGGGGACGACTGTCAAGCGCGCGAGCCTTCACAACATGGACGAGATCGAGCGGAAGGACGTCCGAGTCGGCGACACGGTGATCGTGGAGAAGGCGGGCGAGATCATCCCGCAGGTCGTCGGAGTGGTGAAGGAGAAGCGCGGCGGCGCCGAGAAGCGCTTCCGGATGCCCGATAAGTGCCCGGACTGCGGGGGACAGGTATCGCGCCTCGGGGGCGAGGTGTACCTCCGGTGCATGAACCTCGCGTGCCCGAGTCAGGTGAAGGGGAGGATCAAGTACTACGCCTCGCGGGACAACATGGACATCGAGGGATTGGGGGAGGTCCTTGTCGATCAGCTCGTGTCGGCGGGCCTCGTGGCCGACGTCGCAGACCTGTATCACCTCACGAAGGACAAGTTCGTGGAGCTGGAGAGAATGGGGGAGAAGTCCTCAGAGAATCTCCTGGCTGCGATCGAGGGGAGCAAGGACAGGGACCTCTCGAGGCTCGTGAGCGCCTTAGGCATCCCTCACATCGGGGTGGCGGCGGCGCGGACCTTAGCCGAGAACTTCGAAAGCCTCAGCGCGCTCGAGGGGGCGAGCGTCGAAGAGCTGGACAAAGGGATGGGCCACAAAGACAAAGGCACGAAGACACAAGGAAGAAAGAAAGGAAAAAAGAAAGTCGGACTAATCATGGCGCAGAGCATCCACGGCTTCTTAGCGAACGAGAGGAACCGCAAGTTGCTAGCGCGCCTGGAGGAGGCGGGCGTGCGCACGAGGGAGAGGAAACGAAAGGCCGCGACGGGGGCCCTCGCCGGGAAGGGGGTCGTCGTTACGGGGACGCTGGCGAGCATGGAAAGGGCGGAGGCGCATCGCCGGATCGAGGAGGCCGGCGGGAAAGTGCAGACCGGCGTGAGCTCCAAGACGGGCTATCTTGTGGTGGGGACGGACCCCGGCTCGAAGCTCGTCAAGGCGCGCGCGCTGGGGGTACGGACGCTAACGGAGGAGGAGTTCCTCAAGCTCCTGGGAGGGTAGGAGCTTGAGCCGGGCGCGGATTCTTGCAGTTCCGCGCGCACGGGCTACAATCGGCGCGTTTCGTCGCGACTCGGGAGAAGGAAGAGAACGTGGCTGTCGACGGCGTGAACCTGCGAAGGATTCTGGAGCGCCTAGCGCCCAAGACGCAGGAGTTCCTGGTCGAGATGATCCGGCACCCCAGCACGCACGGGAACGAGGGGTCCGTGCAGGAGTGTGCGGCCCGAACGTGGGAGGCGGCGGGGTTCGCCGTGGACCGGCATCCTATCCCCGAGAGCATCCGGGACGATCCGGAGTACACGAAGCCCGAGAAAGACGCATCGTTCGAGGGGCGGGAGAACCTCGTCGTGCGTGTCTCGGGGAAGAAGAGCGGACGAAGCGTCATCTTCAACGCGCACACGGACGTGATCCCGAGCGGCGACTGGCGGGAGGCCTACGAGCCCAGGGTCGAAGGGGACGCCGTCTACGGGCGCGGTGCGTGCGACGACAAGGGGGGCGTGGCGGCGCTGTACTTGGCGGCGCTGGCGATGCGCGAGGTCGGGTTGCCGTCGCGCGGGGAGATCATCCACCAGATCGTGATCGACGAGGAGGTCGGAGGGAACGGGAGCCTGGCGCTCATCCGCGAGGGGATCCGGGCGGACGGCGTGGTGGTGCTGGAGGCGACGGAACTCGCCATGCACCCGGCGAACCGGGGAGCGCTGTGGTTCCGATTCGACTTCGAGGGGAAATCCTGCCACATGGGGCGCAAGTACGACGGGATCAACGCGATCGATCTCGCGTGCGAGGCGAAGGCGATCCTCTACGAGTACGAGAAGGAGTTGGACCGGGACCAGGAGCGTCAGCCGCTCTTCGCAGGCTACAAGCACCCGGCGCAGGTGAACATCGGGATGCTGCGCGGGGGGGATTTTCCGTCACAGGTGGCGGGCTGGGCGGTGATGGAGGGCGGGGTGGGGTTCCTGCCGAACCGTCCGATGGAACAGGTGAAGATGGATCTCGCGCGGTATCTCGAAGAACGTGCGAGCAAAGAGCTGCGGGCGCGACATCGGCTCACCTTTCCGAAGCTCCACAATGACAGTTTCGAGACGCCCGTGGAGCATCCGCTCGTGCAGGCGTTCCACGCGGCGACGCTCGAGACGCAGGCGCGCAAGGACATCACGGGGTGGCCGGTGAGCTGCGACGCGAGGCTCTTTGCCAAGGTGGGTGGGATGGCGACGGTGGTGTTCGGGCCCGGGAGCATCCAGGACGCGCACAGCGCGCGTGAGGGGGTGCGCATGTCGGAGATCGTCGTCGCGGCGGAGACGCTGGTGCGTTTCGTCGAGAGGTGGTGCTAGGAGCGGACGTCCGGGCGGACAGGAAGGGAGAGAGCGAGATGGCACGCAAGCCGAAGATCTGCGTCATCGGGGGAGGAACCTTCGGGGTCATGCACCTGCGGACCTTCCGGCAGCTTGAGAACGAGGGGAGGTGCGAGTTCTGCGGGTTGGCGGACATCAACGAGGAGCTCCTGGCGAAGAGGCGCGAGGAGTTCGGGATGCGCACCTACAAGGACTTCGCGGAGATGATCGCGAAGGAGAAGCCCGACGGCGTGACCGTGGCCACGCCCGACCACCTGCACCGGAAGATCGCGCTGGAGGCGATCCGGCGCGGGGTGCACGTGCTCGTGGAGAAACCCCTTGACGTGACGGTGGAGGGGTGCCGGGAGCTGGTCGACGCGGCGGCCCAGAAGGGCGTGCTCCTCGAGGTGGATTTCCACAAGCGGTTCGACCCATATCACCAGGAGCTGTGCCGGAAGGCGCGGGAGGGGAAGCTCGGCGAGATCGAATACGGGTACGCCTGGATGGAGGACCGGATCGAGATCCCGCGCGACTGGTGGCCGTCGTGGGCGAAGGACTCGTCCCCGGCGTGGTTCCTAGCGGTGCACATGGTGGACCTCTTCCTGTGGATCACGCGCAAGAGGGGCAAGCGGGTGTTCGCCACGGGGGTGAGGAAGAAGCTCCCGTCGATCGGCGTGAGCGCATGGGATTCGATCAACCTGCTGGCGGAGCTCGAGGGGGAGGTCACGTTCCAGTGCCAGTCGTCGTGGATCCTTCCGGACTCGTTCGAGGCGATCGTGAACCAGGGGATCCGCGTTGTCGGGACGGAGGGGGTGATGGAGGTGGATTCGCAGGACCGCGGGGCGGAGAGCTGTTTCTCCTCGGACGGGAAGATGGTGACGTACAACCTGGGGTTCTTTCGGGAGGCGAAGGACAAGTCCGGGAAGGTGGTCTACGGGGGGTACGGGATCGAGTCGATCGCGGACTTCGCGGAGAATCTCACGTACCTTCTGGCGGGGGGCAAGCTTGCTGAGCTTGCGGAGAAGTACCCGGACGGACAGGACGGCCTCGAGGCGACGAAGATCGTCGCGGCGGCCCATGAGTCGATCGCCACCGGCAAGGTGATCGAGATCGGATAGGAGGTTCCATGGCAGGCAAGGCGTTTGAGCTTACGCCCCGCGAGGTCGCGCGCGTGGAGACGCGCTGGCGGCGGATTGCGACGAAGATCCCGGTTCCCCAGAGCATTCCGGTGCTGGAGGAGCTGCGGCGGTTCGAGCCGCTGAGCATGCAGGGACAGCCTCCGGTCGTCTGGGACCGGGCCGAGGGGTGCCAGGTGCACGATCCCTGGGGGAACATGTGGCTGGACTGGTCGAGCGGGGTCCTCGTGGCGAACGCGGGGCACAGCCATCCGGCGGTGCTGGAGGCGATCAAGAGCCAGGCGGAGCACGGGCTCATCCACAACTACTGTTTTCCGAGCGAGCTCCGGGCGAAGCTCGCGCGGATGCTCGCGGAGGCCGCGCCGGAGGGGCTCGGGAAGGTGTTTCTCCTCACGACCGGCTCGGAGGCCACGGAGTGCGCGATCAAGCTCGCGCGTGCGAGGGGGATGCGCCTCGCCGGCAAGAGCAAGCAAGTGATCGTGACGTTTGAGAACGCCTTTCATGGGCGGACGCTGGGCGCGCAGCTTGCGGGGGGGATCCCGGTGCTCAAGGAATGGATCGCGAACCCCGACCCGGGGTTCGTGCAGGTCCCGTTCCCGGACGGCTTCCGATGCGAGGACACGAGCTTCGGGCTCTTCGAGAAGTCCCTTGCGCGTCAAGGGGTGAACGGCGACGACGTCGCGTGCGTGATGCTGGAGACGTATCAGGGGGGCGGGGCGAGCTTCGCGCCGCCGGAATACATCCGGGCGCTGCGGCGCTGGACGACGAAACACGACGCGCTCCTCGTGATGGACGAGATCCAGGCGGCCTTCGGGCGGACCGGGACGTTCTGGGGGTTCGAGCACTACGGCGTGGTGCCGGATCTCATCTGCGTCGGGAAGGGCGTGACGAGCGGACTCCCCTTGAGCGCGGTGATCGGCCGGAACGAGGTGATGGACGAGTTCCCGCCCGGGAGCATGACGAGCACACATACGGGAAACCCCGTGTGCGTGGCGAGCGCGATCGCGAACCTGGAGGCGATCCGCAGGGAGAAGCTGGTGGAGCGCGCGAAGCGCGGGGGCGAGGTGCTTCACGGGGAGCTGGCGCGCGTGGCGAAGAAGTTCCACGGGGTCGTCGGGTCGCTCCAGGGGAAGGGGATGGTGGCGGGTCTGCACATGGTCAAGCCCGGCTCCAAGGAGCCCGACGGGGAGATTGCTTTCGAGATTGTTCGGGCGTGCATGGAGAGGGGGCTCCTCATGTTCAGTCCCGTGGGCGTCGGGGGCGCGACGGTGAAGATCAGCCCGCCTCTCGTGACGCCCGAGGAGGCGGTCATCGAGGGGGTGAACGTCCTCGAGGAGGCGATGGCCGCGGTGGTCCCGAATTTTGATTGAAGGCGGCGCGGGCGAACATCCGAGAGATGATGTTGAGTCAATTTGGAGGAAAGCTAGATGAAGGCGGGATTCTGGTTGTCCATCGTGGTCCTGGGGATCGGCCTTGCGCTGTGCGTGGGCGGCTGCAAGAACCCGTTCAAGAAAGAAGAGCCCAAGCTTGATCGACCGGTCGGGGCGAAGGCGATCACCGCCCCAGAGCCGCCGCCGTCGTATACAGCGGCCCCGGTTGAGGCGGCGCCCGCGCCGGCCCCGGCGATAAGCACGTCCCCCATGCAGGGCGGGTACACGGGTACCCTCCCGACGACCTATACGGTGAAGAGGGGGGATACGCTGTGGAGTATCGCCAAGTATCACTATGGCGACGGGAAGGCATGGCAGCGCATCGCCGAGACGAACGGCGTGCAGGGGACCGGGATCAAAGTGGGGATGAAGCTCACCATTCCGTAGCGATAGGCTTTGCCGGGGAAGAGGAGAGAGGGGGTGTCGGAGGGGGGACCAACCCGTTTGCGTGGGGGGGCCGCCAGCACGCAGCGCGCTTGCCCAGCGTTTGCGACCGCAGCTCAAGGTCAAACAACGACAAAGATAGGGGAGCGGGATTGACAGGAATTGTCTCTCCCGAGGAACGCCCCGGCGGAGCGCCGGGCCAGGGCAATTCATAACACATTTAGCAGGCTTGGGTTAGGTGAACAGGCCTAGTCGGCGTCCTGGCGTGGGCACGGCGTTTGCGGATTCTCACGGGGCCGGTAGCCGGGCGAGTAGGCCGATGAGGAGTGAGGAAACAAGAAATGTCCCATCACATGCGGAGGTCGGGTCTGACGTTGACGGGGGTGGTATCGGCGTGTGCGATCGCCGGGGTCGTCATGGGTATGCTCATCACCGGAGCGGTCCGGGTGCAGCAGCGAGTCAACGAGGCGACCTGCGCCAACAACCTGAGACAGATCGCGCTCGCGCTTGAGGTGTACCATCAGCGGTTCAACGCGTATCCTCCAGATGCCCCGGAAGGGGCATGGCTGACGGCGCTTCGCCCGTTCGTAAGCGACTGGCGAATTCTCGAGTGCCCGGAGGATGAGGCGAAGAAGACGGATTCCAGCTACGAGAGCTTCTACGTCCTGCGGGGGGACGAGGACGAGACGAGGTTCGTGCTCGGCTGCCCGAGGCACGGCGTCGGCCGGAAGTCCTTTGTGCTCTTCGGCGAGAAGAGCGTTCGCAGCGTACAGACGGAGCTTGTCCAGTGGACAAGCGCAAGCGGGATCGAGACGCGCATCCTGCACGTTGGGGACGCGGTGGTAGGGGGGGTGATGACCTTCGCGGACGGGAGCGTGGCGCGGCTGGATCCGGGGCTTCCCGTGCGCGTGCTTCAGACGTTCCGCACGGGCGACGGGAGGCTGTACACGATCGTCCGGGTGCTCGACGGAGGGGTGGGGACGGTACAGTGCCACGCGAGCACGGGCTCGCGCTTCGAGGTGGTCACTCCGGCGATCATTGCGGGGGCCGAAGGGACCGCCTTCTCGGTGTCGACGTACTATGACGGGACGGGGCGGTACCGGTCATATTGCCGAGTGACGGAGAGCTCGATCTACACGGTGGAGAAGTCGGGCCGCCGGGCCAAGCTGCATGCCGTCGCCGAAGGCGCGACGGTGGGTCCATACAGGCCGGCCCTTCACACCCATTGGCACCGGCATCTCAAGAATCCTGACGCCTCGGGGTACAGCAAGATGCTGCTCCACCGCCACGAGCATGCGATTGACGGCCATCACTCCCCCTACGTGGACACGGGGTGGCATTTCCCCGGGGACGGGCAGTATGTGGTCATCGACGTCAAGCGGGCCGGTGAGGACGCGACGAGCCTGGCCAGCAGGTGACGGGGAAGGCCGGGGAGGACCGCTACGTATCGTACCCCAGTCTCTTCGAGATGTTCTTGAAGATCATCTCGGAGATCGTGCGGTCGCCCATGATCCCGACGCGGACGCTGACGGTGGTGACCTTGGGACCGCCGTAGCTCAGCTTCACTTCGACGGTCTTGTCGTCGGGCATCTTTGCCTTGACCTTATTGGCGGAATCCAGGCTGATGACGAAGCCCATGTCGTCCCTGAGGGCGGCGACGACGGCGGCGCGGGCCTCTTCACGACTGACGGGATAGCTCCTCTTGAGCTCGCCCTTGACCCAGGCGTAGCCCGCGGCGCCAACGGCGGCGCCGGCGGCAACGGCACATCCTGTGACGAGGGCGAGGATTCCCAAGAGTATAGCTGCGGCGCACGATCGATCCCTCATTTTTGACTCCCTTTCTGATGGCCCGTTTCGGTTTCCCAGAGTGTCCAACTATCATCTCGGCCGATCCGGGGATGATTCTTTAGCGGCGAAAGTCGCCGCAGGGGAGTCCCGGGCGGGGTTGACAGGGAAGGGAAAGAGCGGATATAAGCGGGCGCAGGCTTGGCCGTCTCGGCCGATGCGACACGTACGAGGAGAAAGACCGTGGGCAAGGTGAAGGCGGGCGTGGTGGGACTGGGGGTGGGGAGGTGGCACGCGGCGGGCTACGCGCGCTCGGAGCACGCGAAGCTCGAGGCGGTCTGCGACCTCATCCCGGAGCGCATAGCGTGGGCGAAGCGAGAGTTCGGCGTCACGACGTACGACGACCTGGACGCGTTCCTCGCGAGGGAGGACATCGAGGTAGTGAGCGTCTGCACGCCGGACTACACGCACATCGACGTTGCGCCAAAGGCGATCCGGGCGGGGAAGAACGTGCTCCTCGAAAAGCCGGTCGCATTGCGGATCGAGGACGCGCTCAAGATCCAAAGGCTCGCGGCGGCGAGCCGCAAGCTCGTCGGGATCGGATACGAATTCCGGGGGTGTCCCGTGGTCGCGGAGCTCAAGAGGCTCGTCGATTCCGGGGCGCTCGGGAAGGTCGAGGCGGTGTCGATGTACGACTGGCGCGGGCCCTTCGCGCGCAACAAGTGGGGGAGGTGGATCCAGTCCGAGGAGAAGAGCGGCGGAATGGTGGTGGAGGAGGTTTGCCATTGGTTCGATCTCCTGCGGCACCTCGGCGGGGAGCTGGAGGAGGTCCACTGCGTGTGGAGCGACCGTGTGCACGAGGACTTTGACTTCGAGGACATCGCGTACATCAATTGCCGTTACATGTCGGGCGCGGCGGCGCACATCACGCATAACCTCTGCGGGTTCGGGTATCTCTTCGACATCTGGGTGGTCGGGAGGAAGGGCTCCGCGCGGGCCATCCACAAGGAAGACGCTTCGACGCCGATCGCCGTTGAGAGCGAAGCGGTTTGCGGCACTGTGGTCACGCGCAGGCACTGGAAGGCGTCCGACTTCACGGAGAAGGGGGAGCTCAAGCCCGGGACGTCCGAGCGCAACCCGGTGGCCAAGACGACCTTCGGCTCCGAGGTGTGGGAGAGGAATTGCATCGAGGGGCTTGCGGCGACCTTTGCTCGGTGCGTCGTCACGGGGGAGGAGTTCCCCGTGAGCGTGGAGGACGGAGTGAAATCGCTGGTGGGGGCGCTTGCGGCGCGCCGGTCGGCGAAGGAACGGCGCGTGGTGCGCTGCGAGGTGGACGAGGTGAGGGAAAGCTAGGGGGGATTGCCGGGGGGGTCGCCCGGAAGGGAGCTTCGCTCTTGGCGGTCCGTTTCGATGGGGATAAGAACGTGCTCGCGGTCGCGGTGCGCGACCTGGCGGAGGCGGCGGCGCCCGTGCGAACCGGGGGAGGGCTCATCGGGCCGAGGCGCCGGGAGATGGGCCGGCGCGCCCATGCCGACTACCGGCGGGGCTCACGGGCCGGTCGCCGGGAGTACCGCAGCGAGAAGCCGGTGCGCCTAGAGCTCGCGCTTGACGGGTGCGAGGTGGTCATCGCGGGACGGCTGGACGCGGTCTACGAGGAGGAGGGGGTGGTCGTTGTCGAGGAAGTCAAGAGCGTCGCCTCCTCCCGCGCTGCGGTCGAGAAGATGACGCACGAGGAGCTGGCTGGCGCCGCCATGCAGTTGGCGATCTACCGGTACCTCCTCGAGGAGACGCTGGGGCGGGAAGTACGAGGGGCGCTAGTGCTCGTGAGCGTCTTGGAGGGGAGCGTGCGGCGGATCGAGCCGCTTTATGACCGCGAGGCGACGCGCGGGTGGATCCTTGCGCGGCTGAAGGAGTTCCTCGCCGACGCTCGCGCGAAGCACGCGCACATGCTCGTGCGCCGGGGCGAGGGCACGAAGGTGCCGTTCCCCTTCGAGCGGATGAGCGCACAGCAGGAGGAGCTTGCGGCACAGATGGATCGCTCGCTGGGGGAGGAGAGGGAGCTTCTCGTCTGCGCTCCGACGGGGTCCGGGAAGACGGCGGCGGCGCTTCACTCGGCGCTGCGCTACGCGTTCGCGAGGGATCTGGGCGTCTTCTACGTCACGTCCAAGAACACCCAGCAGGCGATCGTCATCGAGACGGTGCGGCGGATGCGGGAGAAGGGGAGCTGCGTGACGGCGGTGCAGTTGCGTTCGCGCGAGTCGATGTGCCTGGACGGGACGGTCTCGTGCGATCCCGAGGGCTGCCCGTATCTAGCCGGCTTCCGGGAGAAGATCGTCGAGGGGGACCTCCTGTGGAAGCTCATCAGGGAACGCGGCGTGATTGATTTCGAGACGGCGGTCGCCGAGGGACGCCGGGCGGCGGTGTGCCCCTACGAGCTGGCGCTGGCGCTCTCGGAGCGCGTGGACGTCGTGACGGGGGACTACAACTACGTGTTCGACCCCCACGCGTGCATCCGGCGTCACTTCGCGGAGGAGAAGCGCTATCCCTTCGTGCTGATCATCGATGAGGCGCACAACCTGTACTGGCGCGCGATGGAGTACTACTCCCCGGAGCTCGCGCGCGAGGAGCTGAGGGCACTCCGGGCGATCTGCCGGGGAAGGAAGAGCGCCTTGGGCGCAGCCATCGGCAAGTGGATCACCTCGATGGGGGCGCACCTCTCGAAGCTCGCGCGCGAGGCGGCCGAGGAGCGGCCCTTTGATGAGACGTCGGTGATCGAGTTCGATCCGGGGCCGTTCGCCAAACGCCTTGCGAAGCTGGAAGCCCTGGTCCTAGCGCACATGGCGGAGAGCGAGGGCGAAGGGCGGACCCTGCGCGAAGATCCGTTGCTCGCGTTCTACCACGAGTTCGGGTACTTCGTCTTCGTGGCCGAGATGGAGGGGGAGGAGTTCGCGCACGTCCTCTATCGCGCGAAGGGGAAGGAGCGGATCCGGATCCTGTGCCTGGATCCGTCGCGGACCCTCGCGGAGAAGCTCGGGGACTTCGCGGGCGTGATCGCGATGTCCGCGACGCTCGTGCCCGGCTTCTTTTTCCGGCGGGTGCTGGGGTTCCGGGAGGATGCGAGGCTGGTGTCCTGGCCGTCCGCGTTTTCGCCCGGGAATCGCCGGCTCCTCGTTGTGCCGACGGTCTCGACGCGCTACCGCGACCGTGCGAGGACTGCGGGCAAGGTTGCGCGGGTGATCGAGACCGTGGTGGGGGCGCGTGCCGGGAACTACGTCGTCTTTTTCCCGAGCTTCGCCTACATGGCGATGGTGAGGGATCTGGTCCGGGGGCCCTTCGAGTTCCTGGTGCAGCGGGAATCCATGGGGCCCGATGAGCGGGACGCGGTCCTTGCGCGCCTGCGGGGCGCCGCCGGTGGTCCGGCGGGAAGGACTTGCGTCCTCTTGGCGGTGCAGGGGGGGATCTTCGCGGAAGGGGTGGATTATCCGGGCGAGATGCTGTGCGGGGCGGTCGTCGTGGGTCCGGGACTCCCCAAGGTCTGCTTCGAGCAGGAGCTCCTGAAGGAGTACTACGAGGGGAAGTACGGGGAGGGGTTCCGGTACGCGTACCTGTACCCGGGCATGAACCGGGTGGTGCAGTCCGCTGGCAGGGTCATTCGCAGCGAGAGCGACCGAGGGGTGATCGTGCTCGTGGACGACAGGTTCACGCACGAGAGGTACCGGTCGCTTTTCCCGGAGGACTGGCGCCGGGGGTCCGGACGAGCCGTGGTGACGACCGATCCGGAGCGGGAGTTGCTCGCCTTCTGGCGGGGGTCGGGCGAATGAGGATATCCGCTGGGAAGGGGCCGCGGCGGAGCGTCGGGCCGGAGGTCCGGTCAATATCGTGTTGACAGCCGATGAGCCCGGCATTAATATATAGCGGGATGGCGGCTGGCGATATTGGGGCGTGCGGACGAAGTTTCGGGGCGACGGCCGAAGACGGACGGGCCTGAAGGGGTATGTGAATGAAAATCTGCCCAAGGGACAACTTGGAGTTCAGCGACTCTCTGCGTTTCTGTCCACAGTGCGGCAGTCCCCTGCGCGACCTTGATCCGCGGGTCGATCGCATCGTGGGGGGAAGCTACAAGCTTCTGGGGCAGATCGGGCAGGGGTGGGCGGGGCAGGTCTCGCGAGCGGTGCACGTGATGATGGGGAAGGACGTCGCGCTCAAGGTCATCACGACCGACCGGACCCTCTCGAACGAGCAGGTGGAGCGCTTCCGCGAGTGGGCGCGGGTGATCACGAACCTGACGGACGAGAGCGTCGCCGTGATCCACGACCTGTGGCTCAGCGAGCGCAAGACGATCTACATCGCGACGGAGCTCATCAAAGGCAAGAACCTGCGACAGGTCCTCACGGAGGAAGGCCCGATGCCGGGCGAGTTCTTCCTGCGGGTGATCCGGCAGATCTGTCGGGCGCTGCGGACCGCGCACGATCACGAGATCTTCCACGGGGACCTGAAGCCGACGAACGTGATGGTGATGCCGGGCGACGCCAACGAGGTGGTGGTGAAGGTGCTGGACTTCGGCACGCCCCAGGTCCTGGCGATCGCGACCGCGGGCGACGAGGAGGCGATGCGGAAGTTTGCCGCCCCCTTCCGAGGTGGGATGGTGTTCGCGGAGCCCGAGTACGCCTCTCCCGAGCAGATCGAGGGGAAGGCCCCCAACGCCGCCAGCGACGTTTACTCATTGGGCGTGATGATGTACGAGATGCTCACGGGGGCGCGACCGTTCCGGGGGGAGTCCGCGGAGGAGCTGTTGCGGGCGCATCTCGAGGAGACGCCCAAGTCGATGCGGGAGTTCAAGCCTCAACTGCACATTCCGAAGTTCATCGAGCGGGCGGTCCTGAAGGCGCTGGAGAAGTCTCCGCGGCACCGGCAGCAGACGATGACGGAGGTGTTGGACGAGTTGGACGCCGAGATCACGGAGGAGGAGGGCGCGCGTCAGCCCGGTGCCACGAAGTTCTGGGAGCGGGTGATGGGGCTCTTGGGGTCCAAGGGCGGCGTCGAGGTGGAGGAGGAGCTTCCCGACACGGACCTGCGTCCGCGCAAGGAGAAGGGGGAGCCTGCGGCGGTGCTGGACGGGAATCAGATCGCGGTGCTGTCGCGGATCAAGGAGGGGCAGGTGACGGAGACCTGGGAGATCACGTCGCTGCCGCTGCGGATCGGCAGATCGTCCAAGAACGACATCGTGCTCGACGATCATAGCGTCTCGCGACGTCACGCGCGCATCCTGCTCCAAGACAACCGCCTGTTGATCTTGGACGAAAACAGCTCCAACGGCACGTTCGTCAACGACAAGCGGACGCGGCTGAAGAAGCTGCACCACGGGGACGAGATCCAACTCGGCGACATCGTGCTCAAGTTCGAGCTGAGGCCGAAGGGGGCGGAGAGCGCTCCCGAGGCTCCCGCGGAAAGCTAAGAGCCTATCCTGAGGGCCGGGCTCGGACGCGCCGCCGAGTTCCCGCGGTCGCGGGTCGAGCGGGTCAAGGAGCGAGCAGGCGGCCGTGTCAGGAACGAGACACGGCAACGACGAGCGACGCAGGGCCCGCTTGCGGGGCGCTGGGCGGGCGGGCGCGAGAGGGACCGTTGGATGAAGTATTGTCCGGTATGCGCGCGATCCCTGGACGATTCGCGCACCCAGTGTCCATTCGACAACGTGCAGCTCCTCGACCGCGATCCGATGGTCGGGAGGATCGCCGGCACGAAGTACGAGATCCTGGCCCGGCTCGGGCGGGGGGGCATGGGGGTGGTCTACAAGGCGCGCCACATCTTCATGGACCGCTTCGTGGCGCTCAAGGTGGTGCATCCGAAGCTCACGCGGAACCAGCGGTACCTCGACATGCTCCGGCAGGAGGCGCTGGCGGTGGCCAAGTTCTCGCACCCGAACGCCGTCACTCTCCACGACTTCGGGTTCATGGAGGACGGGACGACCTTCTACATGGTAATGGAGTACCTGCGGGGGAGGAGCCTGCGGAGGATCGAGAGCAAACTGGGGAGGCTCCTTCCCGATCGGGCGCTCAAGATCGTCCGGCAGGTCCTGATGGCGGTGGCGGCGGCCCACCGGGTCGGGATCGTGCATCTCGACATCAAGCCCGAGAATATCATGCTCCTGCGCAGGGGAGGCGACCCGGATTTCGCGAAGGTGCTGGATTTCGGGATCGCGCGGTTCGTGGACAAGCCCCAGGACGAGGAGGAGAAAGTCCGCCGGCAGTCCCTCTCGTCGCGGGCGCTCAAAATCCTGGGCACCGCGAAGTACATGTCCCCCGAGCAGATCCGGGACGAAAAGGTGGACGGCCGCAGCGACATCTATTCCGTGGGGATCGTCCTCTACGAGATGCTGGCCGGCGAGCATCCCTTCGAAGCCGAGGGGAAAGTCGAGATCATGAAGAAGCACCTGCGGGCGAAGGCCAAACCCCTGCGCAAGGCGGGGAAGGGCGGGGTGCGGCTCTCGCAGGAGCTGGAGCAGGTGATCTTCCGTGCGATCGAGAAGAGCCCGGCGGCCCGCTTCCAGGACGCGGAGCAGTTCGCGGAGGACCTGCGTCGCGCGGAGGCAATGCTCCTGCGGGTCGACGAGACGACGGGCGAGACCGTCGAGGTGGCGCCGTCGATTCTCTCCAGGTTCCGCTCGCTCCTCGTCGGGGGGAAGGGCAGGGAGGGCGAAGGCCGCGTGGAGAGTGCGGAGCGCGCGGTGCCGGGGATGGCGCTCGTGCCGGCGGGGGAGTTCAAGATGGGGTGCGACTTCGGCACGGCGGACGAGAAGCCCCTGCATGCGGCCGTCACGGAGGCGTATCTGATCGACGTCTGTCCCGTGACGAACGACGATTACAAGAAGTTCGTGGACGCGACCGGGCACGAGCCGCCGGCACACTGGAAGACGGTGAGCTACCCTCCCGGGCTGGGACAGCATCCGGTGGTCGAGGTGACGTGGTTCGATGCGGCGGCCTACGCGGAGTGGGCCGGGAAGAGGCTCCCGACGGAACGCGAGTGGGAGAAGGCCGCGCGGGGCACGGACGGACGCCTGTGGCCCTGGGGCAACCACTGGGACCCGACGCGATGCAACTGGGGGGAGAACCCGTTCCGCGTCGACGGGAAACCCGGGACGAGCCCGGTGGGGCACTTCGAGGAGGACCGCAGTCCCTACGGATGTCGCGACATGGCGGGCAACGTGCTGGAATGGACCAGTGACTGGTACGACCGCTACTTCTTCGGGTACGCCCAGAATCCCGACTTCGGCCAGAAATACAAGGTGCTCCGGGGGGGATCCTGGCAGAGCATGTCCAAGGAGTACCTGCGCACGTCGAAGCGGTCGCGGGCGCTTCCGGGAAGCCGGGGGCAGTACGGCTTCCGGTGCGCGCTGTCGCTCAAGGATTTGAAGACGTTTCAGAGGCGTCTGCGGGGATCGAAAACCTGAGGCCCGCGGGCGAGACGGGGGGGAAGACCTGGGGCGCCGCTGTCTGCGCGGACCTGGGGGACTTCGGGCGCGCGGCAGGTCGACGCGAGGAGCGGCGATGGACAGAAGGTCGGCGGGGCTCTTGGCGCTGTGGGCGGCCGTGGGGATCTGGGCGTTGCCGCCGCTCTTCATCCGGTACTTCACGCGGTTCTACGATCTCCATACCCAGAACTTCTTCCGGTACCTGGCCGCCTGCGCGGGGCTTGTTCTCCTGCGCGCCATGGCCCGACCGAAGCGGTTTTTCCCGACGCGGGGCGAGTGGGCGGGGCTGCTGGCGCCCACGGTCGCGAACCTCGTCTTTCAAACGTGCAACGTGGCGGCGCTCTACCGCATTGATCCCGGGCTCGTGGCGTTTCTGGGGAAATCGGCGGTCATCTTCTCGGCGATCTTCGCGTTTGCGCTCTTCCGCGAGGAGCGTTCCGTCATCCGGTCGCCTCTGTTCCTAGCGGGAGGGGCTCTGGCCTTAGCCGGGGTGACGGGGCTTTCGACGTTTCGGATCGGCGGCACGGACGATTTCGCCAAGGGGGTCGTCCTCACCCTGATCGGGGCCGCGGGATGGGGGGCGTACGTGGTCGCCATCCGCCACGCGGTTCGCTCGATCTCGCCGGCGACCTCCTATACGTTCGTGAGCCTGAACGCGACGGTCGCGTTCGGCGCGGCGGCGATCCTCTTCGGCAAGCCCGGGGAGTTCGTCTCGGCGGGGTTGCTGCCGGCGGCGCTCTTGGTCCTTTCGGGCTTGCTGTGCTTAGCGGTGGCGCACACGGCGTACTACTACGCGATCGAGCGCCTGGGGGCGGCGATCCCGGGGACGGCGATCCTCGCCAGTCCGCTCCTCACGGTTTTCCTGAGCCGCTGGATCTTCGGCGAGCGGCTCTCGGCCATGCAGGCGGTCTCGGGCGGCGCGCTCCTGGTCGGCGCGCTCCTGACGGTGAGGGCCGGCCCCTCCGGGAAAGGGCGGGATGCGTCCGCACGGGGGAAAAAGGGCGAAAATGCGCTTGACTGGGCGTGCGCCGAAAATACAATTGGTGTTCCCTAACGGTAGTTTCGAAAGCACCTTGCAGCCGCTAGCCGCCTTAAGACCGCTAGGGAGACCCGAGGCGCTTGGCGGTGTTTTCGTGGAGCCCGTGCAGAGGCCCGGGAGGAGCAGACCATGGCCAGGGTGTTGCTGGAAAACGTCACGAAGGTCTTTCCCGGCAACGTGGTCGCCGTCCAAGAGTTCTCCCTGGACATCGCGGACAAGGAGTTCGTGGTGCTCGTGGGGCCTTCGGGGTGCGGCAAGAGCACGACGCTGCGGATGGTCGCGGGGCTGGAGGAGATCACGGGTGGAGAGATCTACATCGGCGACCGTCTGGTCAACGACGTCCCGCCCAAGGACCGCGACATCGCGATGGTGTTTCAGAACTATGCGCTATATCCGCACATGACGGTCTACAAGAACATGGCCTTCGGGTTGAAGTTGCGACGCTTCCCCAAGGCCGAGATCGAGACCCGCGTGCGGGAGGCGGCGCGGATCCTCGGGATCACGGAGCTCCTGGAGCGCAAGCCCAAGGCGCTCTCCGGGGGACAGCGTCAGCGGGTCGCGGTGGGTCGGGCGATCGTGCGTCAGCCCGCGGCTTTCCTTTTCGACGAGCCCTTGAGCAACTTGGACGCCAAGCTGAGGGTCGAGATGCGCGCGGAACTGGCGCGGCTCCACCACAGGCTCTCGACGACGATGATCTACGTGACGCATGACCAGGTGGAGGCGATGACGCTGGGCAGCCGGATCGTGGTGATGAACGCCGGCCGTATCCAGCAGGTGGACGAGCCGCTCAGGGTGTACGACTACCCGGCGAACCGTTTCGTCGCGGGCTTCATCGGGACGCCTCCGATGAACTTCCTCAAGGGGAAGCTCGTCCGGGACGATGGGAAGCTCAGCTTCGAAGAGGGGACCTGCTGGCTGGACCTCCCCAAGGCGGTGGCGAACGAGCTGGCGGCGTACGAGGGGAAACAGGTGGAGTTCGGCGTGCGGCCGGAGAACCTCTTCCATCAGGGACGCGGCGCGGAGCCGGGGCTCCGGAACGTCCTCAAGGCGGAGGTGCGGGTGGTGGAGCCTCTCGGGGACGAGATGATCCTGTACCTGGCGACCGCCAAGCATGAGTTCCTTGCCAAGGTGGACTCGCACTTCCGGACGGAGGTCGGGAACCAACTGGACGTGCCCGTGGATCTCGGGAAGATCCACGTTTTCGATCAGGAGACGGGCGAGAACGTTTCACTGAAGGTCCTTGCGCAGGCGCTTTGACGAGCGGGCGGCGGGCGCGTATCCGTCCGGCAGGATGGGATCGTTCCCGCTGCTTCTTTTATCGGGGAAGAAGAGAGGGTTCATGAACGGCGAGTTGTTGCGCATCATTGACAGCATCCATCGCGAGAAGTCGATCGACAAGGAGATCGTGTTCTCCGGGATCGAGAGCGCCTTAGCGAGCGCGTGCAAGAGGCACTTCGGCGCGGAGGAGAACGTCGAGGTCGTCGTGGACCGCGAGACGGGCGCAATCACCGCGACGGAGGGAGGACGCGCCATCGACCCCGAGGCGCTGGGCAGGATCGCGGCCCAGACCGCCAAGCAGGTCATGATCCAGAAGATCCGCGAGGCCGAGCGCGACGTCATCTACGACGAATACGAGAAGCGCCTCGGCCAGCTCATCAACGGGACCGTCCAGCGGTTCGAGGGACGAAACATCATCGTGAACCTCGGGCGGACGGAGGGCATCCTCCCCGTGAGCGAGCAGATCCAGACGGAGTCCTATAAGGTCGGCGAGCGGATCCAGTGCGTGGTCCTCGAGGTGAAAAAGACCGGGCCGCGGGTGCGGATCGTGCTGTCGAGGACGAGCCCCGACCTCGTGCGCAGGCTATTCGAGATCGAGGTCCCGGAGATCGCGGAGCGGATCATCGGCGTGAAAGCGATCGCCCGGGAGGCCGGACACCGCACGAAGATCGCGGTGAGCTCGATCGACCCCCGGATCGACTGCGTGGGGGCGTGCGTCGGGGTTCGGGGGACCCGCATCAAGAGCATCGTGGATGAGGTCAACGGGGAGAAGATCGACATCGTGCGATGGAACGACTCCTCCGAGATCCTCATCATGAACGCGCTCAAGCCGGCCGAGATCGAAAAGATGATCCTTGACGAGGACATTGAGCCGCGGAAGGCGACGGTGTTCGTGCGCGAGGATCAGCTGTCCCTGGCGATCGGGAAAAAGGGACAGAACGTGCGGCTGGCGAGCAAGCTATCCAAGTGGGACATCGACATCGTGCCCAGCGAGGAAACCGCCCCCCGCGCCAGCGCCGAGGAGGTCCTGGGCCTCGTGGGCGAAGGGGAGAGGCCCACGGGCCGCGGGAAGACGGGTCCCGTGCCGGGGCTTGCGGACGACGTGTATAGGCTCCTCAAGGGCGCCGGTTACGGAAGCCGGGAGACGATTCTGGCCGCCGGAATCGAGACTCTCGCCAAGGTGCCGGGGATGGACGAAGACAAGGCGCGTCATGTGGTGCGGACCTTGGTGAGCCAGGCGCTTGAGGGCGTGCAGCTCGAGGAGGGGACAACGCCCGTGGAGGAGCCGCAGGCGCCCGAGGCCGCGCCGACCGCCGACGAGGCGGCCCCGCCGGCGCCCGAGGAGGAACAAGGCCCCACAAGAGAGGCGGCCCCCGAGGAACCCGCAGTCGAGGATGAGACAAAGGCGGAGCCCGAAGGCTAGCGACGGCTCCGCTGTTAGGAGAGCGTTCGTTGGGACTGAGAGTTTACGAGCTCGCGAAAGAGATAGGCAAGGACAGCAAGTATCTCTTGCTCATCTGCCACGATCTCAACATGACCGACGTCGAGAACCACATGAACGTTCTCACGGACGAGCAGGAGGATCGCATCCGCGAGTACATGGGTGCGCCGCCGGCCGTCCGGACGGGCGAGGCGGAGCCGCCCAAGAAGAAGCGGACGAGGCCAGCGGCGACGGGCGAGAAGCCGAAGCGCAGGCCCCGGAAGAAAGCGCCGAAGAAGGCTGAGGTCCCACCCGAAGGGGAGGGTGAGACCGTCGTCGCTGCGGAGGTGGCCCCTGCACCGGACATGGTGCAGCCCGCCGTTGCGGAGGCGGCGACGGTTGAAATGGGCGAGATCGCGCAGGCCGGGGCGGAGAGCATGGCCGCGCAGCAGGGGCCGGCGGCAGAGGCTCCGCCCGGCGCAACGGAGGAGGCCGTCGGAGTGACAGAAGCGCCGGTCAAGTCGGCGAAGCCGAAGCGAGGCAAGGATCTTCTGGAATGGACGCCGCGCGTGCGGATCACCGGGTCGGCGGCGGTCGGTCGGATCAAGCTTCCGACGGCGCCGTCTGCGGAGCCGGAGCCCGTGAGCGAGATTCCCATTGAGACGAGGTCGCCGGCGCTGCGGAAAGGCGTGCCCGTCGTCGCCGAGGAGGAGGGGGAAAAGAGGCCCCGGGGCGGGAAGAAGGTGTTCGTTCCGCCCAAGGACGATTCATACCGTCTCCGGCATCACCGCCGCCGTTCCGACCATCGTACCGCAAGAGAGCAGGTTCAGAGACCGGCGGTCGTGGTGGAGCGGCCCTCCGCGGTGGAGATCGCCTTCCCGGTCACGGTGAAGTCGCTCTCCGAAGCGATGGGCATCAAGGCGAACGAACTGCTGCGAAAGCTGATGGAGACCGGCGTCTTCGCGACGATCAACGACATCCTGGACAAGGACGTGGTGGAGATGTTGGGGACCGAGTTCCAAGTCGCGGTCACGATCCGGAAGCCCAGGAACCTGGAAGCGGAGCTTTTGGGGCCCCGGGTGGAGGATCGCCCGGAGGACCTCCACACCCGCGCCCCCGTGGTCGTCTTCCTCGGGCACGTGGATCACGGGAAGACCTCCCTCCTGGACGCGATCCGGAAGACGCGCGTGACGGAGAGCGAGGCGGGCGGGATCACGCAGCACTTCAGCGCCTACAAGGTGGGCAACGTGGTGTTCCTTGACACGCCCGGGCACGAGGCGTTCACGGAGATGCGCGCGCGCGGGGCCAACGTGACGGACGTCGCGGTCCTGGTGGTGGCGGCGGACGACGGGGTGATGCCCCAGACCGAGGAGGCGATCAACCACGCCCGGGCCGCGGAGGTCCCGATTGTGGTCGCGCTCAACAAGATCGACAAGCCCGAGGCCGACCCGATGCGCGTCAAGGGACAGCTCGCCTCCGTGGGCCTGGCGCCCGAGGAGTGGGGCGGCAAGACGATAGTGGTCGAGGTTTCCGCGCTTACGGGCGAGGGCCTCCCCAAGCTGCTGGAGATGCTGGCACTGGAGGCCGAGCTCCTGGAGCTCAAGGCGAATCCGAACAAGGCGGCGTCAGGCACCGTGCTCGAGGCCCAGGTGTCGGAGGGGCGGGGGAACTTGGCGACGATTCTCGTGCAGGAGGGGACGCTGCGCCGGGGAGAGGTGATCCTGTGCGGGGCCGGTTATGGTCGCGTGCGCGAGATCCACGACGACCAGGGGAACGTGATCGAAGAGGCTCCGCCCTCCACGCCTGTGGAGATCTGGGGGCTTTCCGAGGTCCCGGAGGCCGGCGACAAGTTCTTTGCCGTCGAGGGCCTCTCCCGTGCACGCGGGGTGGCGGCCGAGAAGCAGCGGCTGATGCGCCAGCAGAGGCTGGCGGAACGTCATCATGTCACCCTTGAGAACCTCTTCAGCCGGATCGAGGCGGGGAAGGTCAAGGACCTGCGGATCGTGCTGAAGGCGGACGTGAAGGGGTCGGTGGAGGCGCTGACCTCGAGCCTCAAGGAGCTCTCCACGGATGAGGTGAAGGTGCGCATCCTGCACGCCGCGGTGGGGGGGATCATGGAGAGCGACGTGCTGCTGGCGGACGCGTCCGACGCCATCATCGTGGGCTTCCACGTGACGGCCGAGGAGCAGGCGCGGGTGCTGGCCGAGGATCGGCGCGTGGAGATCCGGCTCTACGACGTGATCTATCAGGCGATCTCGGACGTCCAGAAGGCGATGGAGGGATTGCTGGAGCCCGAGGAGCGGGAGATCGTGACGGGACACGCCGCGGTGAGGCAGCTCTTCCGCATCTCGCGGGTGGGGGTCGTCGCGGGCTGTCAGGTGACGGACGGCGTCGTCGAGCGCTCGAACTCGACGCGTCTGGTCCGGGAGGGCAAGGTGGTGCACGTGGGGAGCATCCAGGGCCTGCGTCGGGAGAAGAACGACGCCAGGGAGGTCCGGGAGGGGTTCGAGTGCGGGATCAAGATCCTGGACTACGACGATGTGAAGCCCGGGGACGTGATCGAGTGCTTCCGCGTCGAAAAGGTCGCGCGCAAGCTGGAATAAGAGAGGCCGGCCGTGCGAGTGGGCACGCTCGAAGTGCGCATGAGTCTTCTGGGCGTGAACTCCCTGAAGGAGAAACGCCAGATCCTGCGGAGTCTCAAGGACCGGATTCGGCACCACTTCAACGCGGCGGTGGCGGAGACGGACCATCAAGACGTGTGGCGGACGGCGTCGCTCGGCGTGGTGACGGTCGCCAACGACGGGCAATTCGTGAACTCGGTTCTGTCGAAGATCGTGGATGTGATTCGCAGGCAGCGGGGGGTGACGGTGCTGGATTACGACCTTGAGGTGTTCTGAGCGTTGTCGTCGCGACGGCAGGAGAGAGTGGCGCAGAGCCTGAAACAGGAGATCAGCCGGATCCTCCTCTTTGAACTCAAGGACCCGCGCATGGGGTTCATGACGGTCACGAACGTGCTGGTGGCGGGGGATCTGAAGAGCGCGCTGGTGTGCGTTTCCGTGATGGGCGATGCGGCGGCCCAGGCGCTGACCCTCAAGGGCCTGCGCAGCGCGACCGCGTTCATCCAGCAGAGCGTGGGCCGCCGTCTGGGACTGCGGTACACGCCCGCCCTGCGGTTCGAGGCGGACGACTCGGTCAAGAAGAGCGTGCATTTGTCGAAGGTGCTTCGGGAGGTGGTCAAGGAGTCCCGTGACGAAGAAACGATGTGAGATCGAGCGGACGCTCATCAACGACATCCTGAACGCGCTGGAGCGCAAGGTCGGGAAGCCGACGAGGTCGATGCGGCGGCCGCTGCTTCCGGCGATCGTCGAGGCGATCCTCTGCGTGGACGCGCCGGCCGCGCGCGTCGCGGCCGCCTTGGCGCATCTCCAGAAGGAGTTCGTCGACTGGAATGAGCTGCGGGTGACGAACACCCGCGACATCGCCGCCGCCATCAAAGGGGTCGGCGACGAGACGGCCAAGGCGGAGGCGCTCAAGGCGATCCTCACCAAGGTCTTTCAGGACCGGCATGAGCTGTACCTGGACTTTCTTGCGGACCTCCGCGACGAGAACCTGGTCGCATACATGGAGACGATGCCCGCGCTCAAGGTGCTCTATCGCCAGGCGATCCTCGTCTACGCCCTCAACCATCAGGCGATCGTTGTTTCGGAGGGGGTCGTGCGGGTCCTTCGGCGCGTGGGCGCGGTCCCGAAGCAGAGGGCCCGGGCCGACGAGGTAGCCGAGATCCTCGTCCCGGTGGTGCCCAAGAGGAGGCTGCTCTCGTTCAGCATCCTTCTCGGCGAGGTGGCGGTGAACTTCTGCGCGGAACGCAAGCCCCTGTGTCCGCAGTGTCCCCTCAGGGTGCTGTGCAACGGCGCCAAGACGTCGTACAGGAAACGGACCAGATAGACAGGAGCCGGCGATGCTGCTGAAACTGGCGCTCCCGAAGGGAAGTCTCCAGGAGACCACGTTCGACCTGTTCGAGAAGGCGGGGTGGAAGCTGCGCAACTCGGGCCGCAGCTATTTCCCCATGATCGACGACGAGGAGATTCAGATCGTCCTCGTCCGCGCCCAGGAGATCGCGCACTACGTCGAGGAGGGGGTGATGGACGCCGGGATCACGGGCCTCGACTGGGTACGGGAGACGGAGGCGAACGTGCAGGTCGTGTGCGACCTCGTGTACGCCAAGCAGGGGATGACGCCCGTGCGCTGGGTGCTGGCGGTGCCCGAGGAGAGCGACATACGCTGTGTCCGGGACCTGGCGGGCAAGAGGATCGCGACGGAGCTCGTCAACTGCACGCGCCGGTGGCTGCGCGAGAACGGCGTAGAGGCGTCCGTGGAGTTTTCCTGGGGTGCCACGGAGATGAAGACCCCTCTTCTGGTCGACGCGATCGTCGAGGTGACGGAGACCGGGTCCAGCCTGCGCGCGCACAAGCTGCGGATCGTCGATACGCTCATGCAGTCCGTGACCCAGATGGTCGCGAACGTGGATTCCTGGGCGGACCGCGCGAAGAGGGAAAAGATGGAAGCCATCGCGCTTCTGCTGCAGGCGGCGATCCGCGCGCGCGACAAGGTGGGGCTCAAGATGAACGTCGCGGCCGGGAGCTTGGAGTCGGTGCTTCGCGAGCTTCCGGCGCTCAAGCGTCCCACGGTGAGTCCGCTCTCCGAGAAGGACTGGTTCGCGGTGGATACGATCGTCGACGAATCGATCGTGCGCCGAATCGTACCGAACCTCAAGAAGGCCGGGGCGGAGGGGATCGTCGAGTACCCGCTGAACAAGGTGATCCCCTGAGTACGGGGAAGGGGGTTTTCGTGTCGGTTCCGCGTCTTGAGGTGGTTGTGGCGGCCTGGATCATCCTGTCGTGGGGGATGGGATGTGCCGCGACGGCGCGCAGGCAGCCGCCCGCGAATCGCCCGGGGACTGAGCTGTCGGCGTCGTCGCAGGGCCAAGGACCGGGGGTCGCCGCCGGCAAGGCCGTCGGGAAGAAGTCCCGCGGTCCGTCGCAGGAGGCGATCCTCGCCTTCGTGGTCGCGAAGGACAAGGCCCGCGAGGTCCGGGAGGCCTACGCCGCGTATCGCGTCGCCCTGCGGGCGGCCGCCGCGCCGGGCACGCCGTCCGTCTCGGAGCTTCGCGCGCGCTTCGACTCCCTCTTCGATGAGACCGTGAAGGCCTTCGAGCGAGCCGTCCGGCTGGATGAGCGCAGCGCCGTGTGCAGACGCGAGTACGGACAGTTCCTTGAGGAGTTTGGACGAGCGGGTGAGGCGATGGCGCAGTTCAGGCTGGCCATGGCGCTCGACCCGGAGGATTTCCCGACGGCGCTTCGCCTGGCGCGGCACTACGACACGAGCGGCGACGCCGAGCAGGCGACGACGATGTACGAGCTCGCGGTGAAGGCGCGACCGGGGATCATGAAGGGGCGCGGAATCGCCGCCGTCCGGGCGCGTCTGGCGCAACTCTATGAGAAAGCGGGCAAGCCCCAGCGGGCCCTCGAGGAGTACGAAGCCCTCCTGCGGGATTACGCCACGGGAGCGCTCCCGGGGGCCGCTGCGCAGGAGACCGTGGACCAGGAGTCGGGCCCCATCTGCGATAAGCTGTCGGCGCTCTACGCCCAGACGTCCCAGGCCGAGCGGGGGATCCGCTTCCTCACGTGGTTTATCGCGCAGACGCGGGTGGAGCAGGCTCCCCTGGCGCTGGCGAGGCTGCACTTCCAGGAGAAGGACTACGACGAGGCGATGCGCCTCGCGCGCGAGTACGCGCGCAAGAAGCCGCTCGAAAGCGGGGGCCATGCCCTCATCATCGAGATTCACCGCTCCCAGGGCCGACTCGACGAAGCCATGGCCTACGGCGAGGGGGTGCTCAAGGAGCGTCCCGGCAGCACGGTGATGATGCGCCTCCTGGCCCAGCTCTACGGCGAGGCGGGCCGGACCGCGGACGCGGTCGGCCTCTACGAGGAGGTCGTCAAGCGACATCCGAACGTCGTCTACTTCTATCTGGAGTTCGCCGAGTTCTGTGTGAAGAACAACCTTCTGGACAGGGCGCTGCGCGTGCTGGGCGATGCGATCGACAAGCGTCTGGACGTGCTGGCGATCCTCAAGGAAGTGGAAAAGGTGTTCAAGGAGCGTGAGAAGGAGCTGTTGCCGGCCGCCGCCCGTCTGGCCGCGGACGACAAGGCGCCCAAGGGGTTCGGGCTTTGGTACCTTCTGGGGGAAGTGTACCGGCAGGCCGCTCGCCCGCGCGACGCCGAGACCGCGCTACGCAGCTCGCTTGCGGTCAATCCCTCGTTCCTTCCTACGGTGATCGCCCTCGGGGGGATCTGCATCGGCGAAGACCGGGCGGAGGAGGGGCTGGAGGTTCTCTTGCAGGCGCGGGGGCACGGCCTCAACCACCCGATGGTGTTCAACATGATCGGGGTCTGCTACTCCAAGCTCGAGCAGTACGACCGGCAGGTGGAGGTGCTCACCGAGGGGCTCGGCCTCTTCCCGAAGGACCGCGACCTCCTATATAACCGGGCCATCGCCTTCGAGCTGGCCGACGACGCGGAGCGCAGCAGTCAGGAGCTGGAGGGTCTTCTATCGTCGGACCCCGAGGACGGGGTCGTGGCGAACGCCCTGGGGTATCTGTATGCTGAGCAGGGGGTGAAGCTGGATGAGGCGGAGAAGCTGATCCGGAAGGCGCTCAAGGATGACCCCAAGAACGGGGCGTACATTGACAGCCTCGGATGGGTCTACTTCAAGCGCGGGAGGCTGCTCGCCGCTCGGAAGTTCCTGGAGGAGGCGATCCAGTACGAGAAGGATGACCCCGAGATCCTCGATCATCTGGGGGACGTGTACCTTGCGCTGAAGCTTGTCAAGAAGGCTCGCGCCGCGTGGGAGAAGGCCCTTGAGGGGGGCGGCAGGAAACCGCGCAAGGTCATGGACCGGATACGACGCAAGCTCGAAGGGATCGGGGGGGGCGCCGGCGCCGCCGAAACGCGCAGCGCGCCAACGACCCAGGACACACAGCGCGGGAAGTGAGGAGACTTCGATGTCGGGCCATTCGCATTGGGCCGGGATCAAGCACAAGAAAGGCATCGTGGACGCCAAGAAGGGCAAGGTCTTCAGCAAGGTGGCAAAGCAGATCACGATCGCGGCGCGCCGGGGGGGAGGCGACCTGAATGCGAACCTGACGCTTAAGTACGCCGTCGAGAAGGCCCGGTCGGTGAACATGTCCAAGGACAGCATCGAGCGGGCGATCAAAAAGGGCACGGGCGAGATCGCAGGCGAGGAGCTCGTCCAGATCGTCTACGAGGGGTTCGGGCCCGGGGGGGTGGCGATCCTCGTGGACTGTCTCACCGACAACCGGAACCGGACGGCCGGGGAGATCCGCAAGCTCTTTGACTCTCACGGGGGGCGGCTGGCGGGCGTGGGGCAGGTGGCGTGGATGTTCAGTCAGAAGGGGCTCATCTCCGTGGACGCCGCGGCCGCCAGCGAGGATGACCTCATGGAGATCGCGCTGGACGCTTCCGCGGAGGACATGGAGCGCGTGGGCTCCTCGTACGAGCTCACCTGCTTGCCCGCGGCGTTCGAGCGACTGAAGGCGGGGCTCGCGGCCGGCAGAATCCCGATGGGGGTGTGCGAGATTACGATGATTCCCCAGAACGTCGTCGAGCTCGACGAGGACAGCGGGCGGAAGGTCCTCTCCCTCATGGAGAAGCTCGAGGATCACGACGACGTGCAGAACGTCTACGCCAACTTCAAGCTGCCCGAGGCCATGCTCATCGAGCACACGAGCTAGGGGGCGGGCGGCGTTGGAGACGCCCTTCCGACGGGGTCGAGATCTCTGTCTGCTCGCGGGCAGTCGCTCGGGGCTTTCCGTTGACAGCGGGAACGCGGAAAACTAGAATGTGTCTTGGACATTTGTGGACGTGCCTGTCCGTCCGACATGCGCGTGCGGGCAGGATGATGGGCCGCGGGAGGGCGCGGGTATGGCCAAGAAACTCTGGCAGAAGAACTACGAGCTCGACGCGCGGATCGAGGAGTTTACGGTCGGCGACGACTACCTCCTGGATCGCAAGCTCGTCCGCGCCGACTGCGTCGGAAGCGTCGCCCATGCTAAGATGCTCGCCGAGATAGGAGTCCTCTCCGCGAAGGAGTTCGAAGCCCTCAAGGCGGAACTCCTGCGCATCCTCGACCTCCACGCGGAGGGACGCTTCACCGTCGAGGCCTCGGACGAGGACGTCCACACGCGCATCGAGAACCATCTCACGGAAAAGTTGGGCGACCTTGGCAAGAAGATCCACACCGGACGCTCGCGGAACGACCAGGTCATCGTGGACGTCCGGCTCTACGGCAAGGAGCGGCTGCTGGAGCTGGCGGGCGCGCTCGTCTCTTTGTGCCGGGCCCTCTTGGCGTTCGCCCGCAAGCACGAGTTCGTCCCGATGCCCGGGCGCACCCACACCCAGATCGCGATGCCCTCGAGCGTCGGCCTCTGGGGGGGGTCTTTCCTCGAGAGCCTCTTGGACGACCTCGATTTCCTGGGCGCGGCCTACGCGCTTCTCGATCAGTGCCCTCTCGGAAGCGCGGCGAGCTACGGGGTGGCGCTCCCCATCGACCGGAAGCTGGTGGCGGACCTTCTGGGCTTCGCGCGCGTGCAGAACAATGTGCTCTACGTGAACAACTCGCGCGGCAAGATGGAGCTCGCGGTCCTCTCCGCGTGCTCTCAGGTCATGCTGGACCTCTCGAAGATGGCCCAGGACCTCATCACCTACTCCATGCCCGAGTTCGCCTACTTCTCCGTACCCGCGGAGTTGTGCACGGGCTCGTCGATCATGCCCCAGAAGAAGAACCCCTGCGGGCTGGAGCTCATCCGCGCCAAGGCCGCTCGCGTCTTCGGGCGCGCCAACGAACTGGCGATCCTGCTCAAGGCCCTCCCCACGGGCTACAACCGCGATTTTCAGGAGAGCAAGGAACCTTTCATGGACGGCTTGGAGACGACCATCGCCTGCGTGGGCGTGGCGCAGCTCTCCATTGAGAAACTCATGGTGAATCCCGAAAAGCTGCTAGCTGGCTTTTCCCCGGAGATCTTCGCGACGGACGAAGCGAACCGCCTCGTGCGGGAGGGAGTCCCGTTCCGCGACGCCTACCGGCAAGTGGCGACGAACCTTGCCAAGCTCGGTGCCTGCGATCCGGTCGCAAACATCCGCTCGAAGACACACGAGGGCGCCACGGGCAACCTCGGACTGGAGAAGGATGAGAGGCGCATCGCGGAGGCCCGCCGGGCCTGGTCCGATCGCGCCGCCTCGTTCCAGAAGGCCGTCGAGGCCTTGCTCGGACGTCCCTATCCGCTGGCCGGGGTGAAGCTTTCCTAGGGGGATGGCTGGGGGGCTTCGCGCTGCTTCTTGTGCCAGGCGATCGTGCGAGCGAGGCCTTCCGGGGTGGAGAACCTCGGTTCGTATCCCAGGACCCGCCGGGCCTTGGCGATGTTGAAGGTCAGCGGCGTCGCCATGAACTTCAGACGGAACCTGTTGAGAAGTGGGGGCTTGCGCCCTCCCTTGAGCTTTGCGACGAGCTCAAAGAGCGGGCAGGCGGCCTTGGCGACCCACAGGGGCACGGACTTGGACGGTTTCGGCAGCCCCAGCCCGGCCGCGATCGTCTCGATGAGCTCCCGCCGGGTAATCGGCTCGCCGTCCGTAATCATGAAGACCTCCCCCGTCGTCCGCTCGTTCTTTGCGGCGAGCATCATTGCGTCGACGAGGTTCTCGACGTAGACGAGCGACAAGGCGGCCCCGCCGCCCCCGATGTACTTGAACGTGCCGTCCCGGAGCGCGTCAACGACCCTCGGGAAGAACTGCCTGTCGCGCGGCCCGTAGATGTAGGGGGGCCGAACGATCGTGATCGGCAATCCCTCTTCCGCGTGGCGCAGCGCCAGCTTTTCCGCCTCGATCTTGGTGAAGTTGTAGTTGTCGCCCGTGCTCACGACGGGCGCGTTTTCGTCGAGATCGATCTGGGGGCTCATGCCGAGGACGGCCATCGAGCTCACGTAGACGAAGCGTCGCAGCGCCCGGCGGTCCGTCGCGGCGATGAGGGATGCGAGCCCCGACACGTTCGTGCGATACATCTCCTCGCGGTCCGCCCAATCGTCCACCATCGCGGCGCAGTGGAAGACCCACTCCTGGGATCGGAGGGTCTGCGCCAGCCTCTCCGTCTCGTCGGGGAGCGCGCCTTCGGACAAGGTGACCGGAAGGCCGTCGAACACCGACCGGTCGCTCGTCGATCGGACGAGGACCGTCACCTCGTGTCCGTCGGCGACGAGCCGCTCCGCAAGGCGGCTCCCGAGCATCCCCGTTGCTCCCGTCACGAAAGCCCGCATTATGTCTCCTTTTCCTGCTGCTTGCTCTCCGGATGCGCCTCGCCCGGCCGGAACTGTTCCGTCAGCCGGTCGAAGCGCGCCTCATAGATCATGTCGTAGAGCTGCGCGCGGTCCGGATAGAGCCGCAGGGCGTGCTCCCGCAGATTCGCGCGTTCGATGAGGATGTCGATCTCGGGGTACTCCTCGTTGAGGATGAGCGTTGAGACGCGGTCGGCGGCGCGCGCGAGCTCCCTCATCCTCTCGCGGCGCAGCGCCGGGTCAACCGGGATCTTGTCTTTTTCCATTGTCTTTCCGCCGATCAAGAAGCGTTTCCAATTCCCGTCTCTTGGCCCGGATCATGTCGAGTTCCTCGGGCGTCAGGCGCATCCGTCTCTCGGTCGTTTGCTCGGCGATTTCGATCACCCGGCCGTAACACCAGAGGGCGCGCGCAACAAGGGGCGCGTTCACGCCAGGATGCTCGGATGCGATTCGCTCGCAGAGGCGTCCGAGCGCCAGCAGCGTCGTCGTGTCTGAAGGGTAAAGAGCGAGCGCCGTCTCGTAGGTCAGCTTCGCCCGATAGAGGCGGCTCTTGTGCCTGCTCGATGCGCTCTCGTGCAGCATTCCGAGCGTACGCCACAACGCGCTCTTGCGCGGCGCCGTCGCGATCGCCTTCCAGTACCATGTTACGGCTTCGTCGTAGTCCTCTGCGTTTTTCTCGGGGGAGGCATGGTACCTTAGCGTGTACGCGTCCCCCGCAAGGGCGTACGCCTCGGTGAAGAAAGGATCCGCTCCCGCGCTCTCCTTGGCGAGGGCGATCGCCTCGGCGCTGTCGCGTGAGTCGAGCGCGCGCTGCGCCCGGTCGAGGAGCGTCTCGGCTTTCCCGATGGGGATCACCACGCCGAAGGCAAGGAAGGCGAACGCGCCCGCGGAGCCGATGAGGAGCGCCCAGCGGCCTGCTCGCGAAGGACGTCTCGCTGGTCCCGCGACTGCGGGATCGGCCGCCAGCAGCCCCGCAAGGGCCGCCGCATTGAGCCCGATCGCGGTGACGTCGAGGTCGAAGTCGATCAGGCTGTGCAGCGCCAGCGCCGCGAGGCCCGCGAAAAGGCCCAGGCTTGTCGCCTCGCGCACCGTCCCCGGATCTTTGCCGGCCAGGACGTAGTGGAAGGCGAGATACCCCGCGCACCAGATTGCGACGAACGCCGCGATGGTGAGCGGGTGTTCCCCGCGGAAGACGAGCGCGACAAGTCCGAGCGCCACTGGTCCGGACAATCCTACGACCACTCGGTCGTCGTTCTCCGAGGCGGGCGCCTGGATCGCGCTCCGCAGGGTCCGTCTCCACTCGTAGATCCACGCCGCGACGAAGGCGGCCGCCAGCAGTGCTCCCAAGGCTCCGAACTCGGCTAAGGTCTGGAAGAGGCTGCTGTGCGCGTTCTGTACCTCGTGCGCCCAGTCGGGCTTGTGCGCGAAGTAAGCGTCGGTGAAGTTCCCGGCCCCCACGCCAAGAAGGGGACGTTCCACGGCGACCGCGAGCGCCCCCTTCCAGAAACCCAGCCGCACGCCGAGCGATCCCCCTCTTCGACCGACCTCGTTCCAGTCGGCACGCCGGGCCAGCGCGATGACGACGACCACGCACAGGACGGTGAGAGCCGCGAGGAGGATGCGCGTTTTCCGGCGGCGTCCGAGCATCCACCAGAGCGCGCCGGCGGCCAGAACCGCCCCCGCCGCTAGAAGCGCGCCCTTGGATTTCGTCAGCGCGAACGTGCCGCACAGGATCACCAGCGCCGCCCCGCAGATCCCCAGCCTCGCGCGATCCCGACTTCGCCAAGCCCATACGACAAGGGCGCCCACAAGCGCTATGAAAGGCATGAGGTAGGCTGCAAAGACGTTGGAGACGACAAAGAGGCTGAAGACTTCCCTGCCCTCGATCCGGCTGACAAGGTCGGGCACCAAGAGGGGGGTGATACCTCGCACTTCCCGGAGCGCTTCCGGACGCGTGAGGACGAGGCGGATGAGATCGTCGAATTCGAACGCGTACTGGTAGCAGCCATACAGCGCCGTCACAAGCGCCGTCGCCGCTAGCGCCGACAGGATGACGCGCTGGCGCCCCCATGTGCGCGCCAGCGTCCTTGCCAGGAGAAAGGCGAGCGCAATGCCCGCGATCTCTACGCTTCGCACGACGGCGGGCCGCGTAGCCTGCGCCCACGTGATCGAAGAGACGGCCAGGATCGCAAACGCCATGATCCATATGTCGGCGGTTCGCAGTCGGGGAAGCGTTCCTCTTGCCACCACGAGATACGCGCAGAGGAGGAAGACCGCCCCCGACAGGAGGGCCGCGGGGATGAGCTTCGGATGTGAGCTTTCGGAAGTCTCGCGCAGGACTACGGTTAGGACGAGAGCTAATGTGAAGAGAAGTAAGCTCAGGTTTTCCAGGCGGGCGGCCGCTCGGGCGCGTTGCGCGGCGCTTTTCCCCACGCACTCACCTCCGCATCCCCGTCTTTTCGAGAAGCACGATCACGGCGACAATGGCGATGGCTTGGATGACCGCGACGATCATCCCCGCGGCATCCAGAAACCGCAGCAGCGTCGCCGACAGCCCCAAGGCCAGCGCAAGAAGGTAGATGGTTAACACCGCGGTGCCCTGGGACATCCCCAGGTCGACGAGACGATGGGAGAAGTGCTTCTTGTCGGGGTGGAAGGGGTGACGTCCCTCCCGCAGGCGGATGATGATGACGGAAGCGGTGTCGTAGATCGGGACGGCGAATAGGAGGAGGGGTGCTGCGATCGGGAGGAAGGCCTGCGTCTGCTGCAGGCCGTGGGAGATGTAAGTGAAATCGACCGCGCATACGCCGAGCACGCAACCGAGGAAAAGGCTTCCGCAGTCGCCCATGAAGATGCTCGCCGGGGAGAAGTTGAAGATGAGGAAGCCAAGGGCCGCGCCCATGAGCGCCAAGAGCACAACGCTGACCACAATCTGGCCGGTCTGGATGGAGACGACGAAAAAGATGGTGCCGGTGAGGAAGGCGACCCCGGCGGCCAGCCCGTCCATGTTATCGAGGAGGTTGAAGGCGTTGGTGATCCCTACGATCCAGACAACCGTGAGCAGTCCCGCCACGATGCGGTTGGCAAGGAACAGAGACGCCGAATGCCCGAAAAGGACCAGGAAGACGGCCACCACGAGCTGCCCCGCGAACTTGTACCGCGCCCGGATCTCGAAGATGTCGTCCACCAGTCCCACCACCGCGAGCGCGGACGCCGCGGCGAGGAGAGTCCAAACGTCTCGGGTGTTTTCGCCCAGGCGGCTCAGGACCGCGGAGAAGGGGGGGCCGAACCACCGCGAGTGCTCCTGCGGGTCGCTGCGGGAGAGCAGCATCGCCAGGCTCACTGCCAGCACGAAGCTTCCCGCTATAGCGATTCCGCCTCCAAGGGCGACGGGGTGACGATGGACCTTTCGCTCGGCGGGCGCGTCGAGGAATCCGATCCGTCGGGCGATTGCGCGCACGATGACGGTGAGGACGAGGCTTCCCGCCAGCGCGCAGGTGAATACCCCGAGGTAGAAGAGCTCCATTCCCTTGCCCTCACAGCCTTGCGGTGCCGCGCCGTCGGCCCGAATACCCCCTCGAGGCAAGCCGCGACGACCCCCGGATAACCCTTTCAGTCTGTGTCTGCGCGGCGGCCTTGTCAAGGTTCGGATCGCCGGAATCCCTCATCGCGACCTTATTTCCACCGAAACTTCGCGCCATCGCAACCGATAAATAGTGATGTAAGAGGGTCGGTTTGTACTTCCGGGACCCTGGAACGAAGGTGTGTGCATGTCATCCGTGGTCCGCCTGGGCGATCAGGTGGTGGTCTTCCGAGTCGGTCGGTGCACGTACGCGACGGCGATCGGGAACGTGCGCGAGATCGAGCCCGCCGCCGAAGTGACATGGGTCCCCGATCCCCCTCCGGGGTGCGAGGGCGTCATCAACCTGCGGGGAGGCCTCGTCCCCGTGTTCAACCTCCGCGGAAGGCTGGGATTGCCGGCGGCGGAGGCTCGTCTGTCCGATCATTTTCTGTTCGTGCGGGGGGAGGGTCGGCTGGTCGCTTTCCGCGTGGACTCCGTCTCAGAGGTCGCCATCGTGTCCGAGGTCGTGTCACCCCCGAGCCAGCAGGTCACGGGCCGCCCGGACCTCTTGGAGGGCGCGGTGAAAGTGGCCGAGGAACTCGTCCCCGTCATCGACCTCGCCCGGCTGGTGGATCCCGCGGAGTACCGGCGCCTGGAAGAGCAGTCCCCCGAAGTTGCACAGGAGTAGGTTCGCCCTTGGAGATCCCTCCCCTATCTGCGACCCAGTTGGAGCGCTTCGAGCGGGTGCTCGAGAGACGGGCCGGGCTTGTCTTTACGGAGAAGAACCGGGATCTCTTGCCCGAGGCGGTGAAGGCGGGACTGGACGTTGCGGGACCGCTCACCCTCGAGGAGCTCCTGGCCAAGCTCATGGATCCGACCGACGACGCCGTGCTGGAGGCCGCGGTGGCCGCTCTCACCCCGGGCGAAACCTATTTCTACCGGAACCGTCCCCACTTTGACGTGCTGGAGAAGAGGATCCTGCCTGTGCTCTTGGAACAGAGGTCCGCCGTGAAGTGCCTCCGGATGTGGAGCGCCGGGTGCAGCACGGGCGAGGAGGCCTACTCCATCGCGATCGCTTTGTACCGCACGATCGAGAACCTCGGGGACTGGAAGGCGACGGTGCTCGCCACGGACGTCAACGCGGCGGCGCTCGCCAAGGCGCGGGAGGCCCTCTACTCGGAGTGGTCCTTCCGGGGAACCGGCGACGATTTCCGGACCCTGTATTTCGACGCGACGAAGGACGGCTGGCGCGTCAAGGAGGAAATCCGCCGACTTGTGGTCTTCGCCGTCCACAACCTAGTCACGGATCCGTATCCGTCGACTCAGACGAACACCAAGGCGATGGACGTTATCTTCTGCCGCAACGTGACGATCTACTTCGACAAGCAGGTCACGCGCAGGATCACCTCCCGGTTCTACGATGCCCTTCTGGACGGCGGCTGGCTCTTTGTCGGACATGCGGAATCGTCGAGCTTCGTCGATCCGCGCTTCGTGTGCTCGGAGTTCCCCGGCACCATCGTCTATCGCAAGGACGTGTCCGCGGCGGAACCCGCCGGCGTGCCGTCGGGCGGCCGGCGCGCTCGGCCGGACTCCGTGCGGTCGGGGCACTTCTCGGGACTTGCGGAACGCTGGGCGCACCGCAGGCCCGCGCAGACGGCGGTCGAGGCCGTCGCGGCCGAGGAGCCGGGTGTTCCCAAGGAGGCCCCCGCGAAGGGGACCTCCGCCGTGATCCTCGCACCCGCGCGCGTCCTCATCCAGAGGGCGCAGGACGCCCATGCGGCGGGAGACATGGCAAAGGCGCAGAAGCTGGCGCGCGAGGCGGCCGAAAAGAACCCACTGCTCCCCGAAGTCTACTACATCCTCGCGTCGGTCGCTCGGCAGCGCGCGGAGACGGAGGTCTCGCTCGAACTGCTCCGGAAATGCCTGTACCTCGACCGGACGTTCCTGCCGGGACAGCTTGCGATGGCGGAAGTCCTGCTGGACATGGGCCGCAGCCACGAGGCGCGCCGGGCGCTGGAAAGTGTCGTGAAACTGTCGGATGACCGGTCCGCCGCCCCCCAGTCCTCTCGCGCGATCCTGTGGGACGCGTGGAGCTTGCGGGACAGGGCCCTGTTGCTCCTGGCGCAGGCCGGGGGCGAACCGATGCGCAAGGACGCCGCGGATGATGACGGCAAGTCGTAAGGATCCGATTTCGCTCGATTGGGCACAGATCCGCTCGAGGCTCGAGCAGACCTTGAAGGAGCTGCAGGGCGAGCCGTCGAAGAGCCAGATCGACGAGATCCTCGCCCACCGCGCGCGGATCCTGGCGAAGACGCCGGACGGCGAGCTCTTCCGGGAAGGTGATATCCACCTGCTGACCTTTCTCACCGGGGCCGAGCGGTATGCCCTTGCCGCCGAGCACGTGCGCTCGGTGACCGCGCTGGGCGAGTATACGCCGATCCCGTGCACGCCTCCCTTCGTCCTGGGCGTGTTCAACGTGCGGGGACAGGTCTATTCCCTGGTTGATATCCGCCTGTTCCTCGGCCTCCCCGTCGAGTCGCGGCACGTCTATCGGAAGGCGATGCTGGTCGAGGTCCCCGGCATGGAGGTCGGCTTTGCGGTCGACGAGGTGTTCGACGTGATCGGCATCCGCCCCGAGGACCTCGCCTGGGCGGGCCCCTCTCAGTACGCCATCGACGGGCGATACGTTCGGGGGCTGACGCGGGATCTCGTCCTGGTGCTGGATCTCCCGGCGATCCTGCGGGATCCGCGGTTCCTTGTGCACGAGGAGGTGGGGGCGGCGAAGGTGTCGGCTTGATGTCCGGCTTTTTCGCGGAAAGGAGAAACTGACGTGAATGTCCGAATGAAGATCTGGGCGCTCCTCATCGCCGTGGCGGCGGTCCTGATCGGGCTGGGCCTGATCGTGGTGCGCAACTTCGGGATGGTGGAGGCAGACCTCGGAGAGCTCGAGGTGCGAGAGATCCCGCTCTCCTTTCAGGTGTAGAATGCGGGCCTCGCCGCATACGACTATGTGACGAAGGTGAACGCCTTCCTGCTCTCGGGGAATGCTGCCGACCGGGATGCCGCGATTGAGGCAAGGTCCAGGCTGGACAAGTTCCTGACGAGTATCGGGAACGTCAGCCTCCCGAAAGACATGGACCTCAACGCGAAGCTCAAGGTGTTCCTGGAGAAAGCCGGCGCCCTGAGCGTGGCTGGCGGCAAGCTGCTGGAGTCCGCCGTCCGATCCGAGGGAGCCGCCTCCTCCCCCGCGGGCTCCCCGGACTACGCGGGTTTCCGAAGCGCCTACAAGGAGCTGAGCGGGACCATGGGAGGCGAGGCGATCCAGCTTGCCGTGCAGAACGCCGTGGCCGCCCGGCGCGAGGCCACAAGCCGGAAACTCTCCTGGTGGATCCTGGGGCTCGCCTCCGTCACAGTGCTGGGGGTCGTCTATGCGGTATGGGTCGCGTGGTTCCTGAGCCGGACCATTTGCTCGCCTCTGGAGATGCTTACGCAGGCGACCCGTCGCATGGCGGGGGGCGACCTAACCGTCACGATCCCCACCCCTCGGGGGAACGACGAGGTGGCGCAACTGGCTAGGTCCTTCCAGGAGATGCTCGTCTCCCAGCGGGAGATCGTGGGTCAACTCAAGACGGTGGCGAACCAGGTCGCCGAGGCCGCCCACAACATCACCGATGCCACGGCCCAGCAGAGCGCCACCGGAAGCCAGCAGGCCAGCGCCGTCGCCGAGACCACGGCGACCGTGGATGAGGTGAATCAGACCTTCGCCCGCACGAGCACGATGATCCAGTCCGTGACGGACCTCTCGTCGAAGGCGGTGGAGGTCTCGCACGCGGGCCTCAACGCCGTAGAGGACAACGTCCGCGGGATGCGCGAGGCCAAGGACAAGATGGAGTCGATCGCCGAGAACATCCTCGCGCTTTCCGAGAAGACCCAACTCATCGGCGAGATCATCAGTTCCGTGAACGACATCTCCGAGCAGTCGAAGTTCCTGGCACTGAACGCGTCCATCGAGGCCGCGCGCGCCGGCGAGCACGGCAAGGGGTTCGCCGTTGTGGCGATGGAAGTGCGCAACCTCGCGGAGCAGAGCAAGCAGGCGACGACCCAGGTGCGCGACATCCTGATCGACATCCAGAACGCCACGAACTCCTCGGTCATGGTGACGGAGGAGGGCTCCCGGCGCGTGGACGCCGGCGTGGAGCTGGCGAATCAGACCGGCGCCGCCATCCGCGAGCTGGCGCAGGCGGTCGCCGAAAGCTCGCAGGCGGCCGAGCAGATCGCCACGTCCGTCCGCGAGCAGACGTTCGGGATGAGCCAGATCACCACCGCGATGAACCAGATCAACCAGGCCGCGGCGCACAACCTCGCCGGCACGAAACAGGTCGAACTCGCCGCCAAGAACCTCCGAGGGGAGGGGATGCGGCTCAAGGAGGCCGTCAACCGCTACTCGGTGTGAGGGCGGACCCGCTCGGATCCCCCTCGTCCGCGAGGTGTATGCATGACCCTCGATCCCGACACGCTTCGCGAGCTACTCGACGTGTTCCGCGCGGAGCTCGAGGAGCACCTCCAAGTCTTCGATCAGGAACTGATCGCCGTCGAGAAGGGCGCCGGGGATAAGGATCTGGGCACGCGTCTCAAGGAGATCATGCGTCACGCCCACAGCCTCAAGGGGGCGGCCCGGGCCGTCGAGTGTGGCGAGATCGAGAAGCTGGCGCATCGGATGGAGACGTGGCTCACCGCATCTCCTGAGAGCCAAAGACCTTCCGACGAAGTCCTCGCGCAGTTGTATAAGGCGACGGACCTCATTCGTCAGGCGTGGCGCGCCCGTGAGGGAGGTGGCGAGACCTTCGATCTCGAAAAGGCCCTCGCCAGCCTCGAAGCGGGTGGGTCTCCCGCTCCCGGGACCGCGACGCCCTCGGCTCCCGCGCCTGCGGGACCGTCCGTTCCTCCCGTTCCTCCTGTGGAGTCTCCGTCCCCTGCGGCTCCGGTCGACGGGCGCGTGGAACAGGAGCGGCGAGAAGAAAACGGGGATCGCCGTCAGGGAGCGGAAGATCGTCGAAAGGAGTCCCGCCGCCTGAGCGACGCTCTCGCCGTGCGCGAGACGATCCGCGTAGATGTCGCCAAGCTCGACGGGCTGATGGCCCAGGTCCAAGAGCTCTTGGTGGAGCGCATTCGGGTCGAGCAGCGACAGGACGAGCTGCGGCGGATCCGCGAGCGCCTGAGGGAGATCGACAGGGACACGCACGAGCTGGCGAGTTCCATCTCGCGGCTCGCCCGAAGCACGGGCGATCCCGAAATGGGATCCCTCGGAAAGATCCTCCAGGGCCTGCGCGAGCGCACGAGCTCCGTCGGAAGGGCGAGCGACGTCCTCCTCAGCTCACTGGCCTCCGACAGTCTCCGGACTGCGCTCATCACCGGGGACCTTCAGGAGGAGATCCGCAAGGCCCGGATGCTTCCGGTCGGGGTCCTCTTCACCCACTTCCTGCGCATGGTGAGGGATCTCGCCAAGGAGCGTTCCAAGGAGGTGGAGCTCGTCACGGAAGGGATCGACATCGAGCTCGACAAGCAGATCCTCGAGGCCCTCAAGGATCCGCTCACCCATCTTCTGCGCAACGCGCTCGATCACGGGATCGAGCCCCCCGCGGTCCGCGCCCAGAAGGGGAAGCCCGAGAAGGGGATGATAAAACTCTCGGCGGCGCAACGGGGGAACAGCGTCGTCGTCGAGGTCTCCGATGACGGCGGTGGGATCGACCCGGAGGTGCTTCGGAGGAAGGCCGTCGAGAGAAGGCTGCTGGATCCCGAGACGGCCAAGAAGGTCTCGGACGCCGAGATCGGGCTCTTCATCTTCCGGCCGGGGTTTTCCACCAGCCCGATCATCACCGACATCTCCGGTCGAGGCGTGGGACTCGACGTCGTGCGGGAAAACGTGGGAAAGCTGGGCGGGGTCGTCGACGTGGAGGGCTCCGTGGACGCGGGCACCACGTTCCGGATGACGCTTCCCCTCACCGTCTCGACCTTCCGGGGGCTCATCATCGAGGTCGCCCGACAGCGTTTCGCGCTGCCGCTCTCCTCCGTGGTCCGCGCGCTCCGCATCGAATCCTCCGCAGTCCGCGAGCTCGGAGGCCGTCACGTAGTCCTGCTCGATACTCTTCCGATCCCCGTGGTGCCCCTGAGCGCGGTCTTGGAGAGAGGCCCCGAAGCGGATGGCAGGTCTGCGGACGGCAGGATCTCGGTGGTGGTGCTCGGGATGGCGGAGAGGCGCATGGCCTTCCTGGTGGACGCCGTCATCAAGGAGGAGGAGATCATCGTCAAGAGCCTCGGCCCGCAGCTCCCGCGTGTGCGGAACGTCGGCGGCGCGACGATCATGGGGGATGGCAGCGTCATCGCCATCCTCAACGTCCCGGACCTGATCCGTTCCGCTCACGTCCTCTTCCCCGAGAGGATCCCGATCGATCTCCGTTCAAAGGCCGCCAAGACCTCTCCAACGGTTCTCGTCGTGGATGACTCGGTGACGACCCGCACCCTTGAGAAGAACATCATGCTGACGGCGGGATACAAGGTTCTCATCGCCACGAGCGCCGAGGAGGCCGTGTCCATCCTCTCCGAGAAAGAGGTGGACCTCGTCGTGAGCGACGTGCAGATGCCGGGCGAGGACGGCTTTGCGCTCACGCGTCGCATCCGGCGCGAGGAGAAGTGGCGCCGGCTCCCGGTGATCCTCGTGACGTCCCTGGAGAGCGACGCCGACAAGACGCGCGGCATCGAGGCTGGCGCCGACGCCTACATCGTCAAGCGCAGCTTCGATCAAGCGAACCTTCTGGAGACAGTCCGTCAACTGGTGTGAGCCGATGATCAGAGTCCTGCTCGTGGAAGATTCGGAGGCCCTAGCGGGCGCGTTCCAGAAGATGCTGGAAAGCGACGGCGCCATCAAGGTGGTCGGCGTCGCCCGCAGCGCCGGGCAAGCCTTGGACCGCGCAAGGGAGCTCCGTCCCGACCTCATCGCCTTGGACCTCCGCTCGCCGGTGGAGGCGGCCTTCGCCATTATCCGGCGGATTATGGCCGATGCACCCACCCCTATCGTCGTCATGACGGACCTGTGCTCGGACTCGAACGGTCGCCAGGTCGCCCTTGACGCGATGACGGCCGGGGCCCTCACGGTCTTGGAGAAACCGGACACGAACGCCGGCGGTCGGCTTGCCGACCTCACCGAGGCCCTTCTGAGCCAAGTCAAGCTCATGTCCCAGGTGCGGCTGCCTCCCCGCCGTCCCGCCGGCGAGCCCTCGCCCCCTCCCAGGTGCATGGAGAAGATGAGGCCGCACGTGATCCACTTCGTGGGCGTGGCGGCCTCCACCGGAGGTCCCCAGGCGGTGAGCCGGATCCTCGAGGATCTCCCGGGTGATTTCCCCTGCCCGGTCCTTCTCGTCCAACACATTTCGAGAGGATTCTTGAAGGATTTCGCCGACTGGCTGAACTCCAGGACCCGGCTTCGAGTGCTTCTGGCCTCGCCCGGGGAGGAACCGACCCCTGGGACGGTCTACGTGGCGCCGGAGGATTTTCACCTCGGCCTTTTTCCCAATCGAACGCTGCGTCTCTCGGCGAGTGCCCCCGTGAGGGGCCACCGCCCGAGCGCTACGTTCCTCTTCGCCAGTCTTGCGCAGGTGGCGCCGGCGGAGAGTCTCGGCGTGCTCCTCACCGGCATGGGGGAGGACGGGGCGGAAGGGCTCCTTAAGCTCAAGCAGAGCGGAGGACTCACGTTTGCCCAGGATCGGGGGACGAGCGTCGTCTTCGGTATGCCTCAGGCGGCGATCGCGCGAGGGGCAGTCGACCGCGTCATTGGTCTCGATCACATGGCCTTATGTATGGTGGAAGCGGTGTCCCATGACGGCGAAAAAGATCTTGGTCGTGGAAGATAGTCCCACCCAGGCCCAGGTGGTGCGCGTCGTTCTCGAGCGGGCCGGATACGAGGTCCTGCTGGCCGCCGACGGCGTGCAGGGGCTCGAGATCTTCGGGTCGGCCGCCCCCGATCTCGTCCTCCTGGACGTGAACCTCCCGCGCAAGAACGGGTTCGAGGTCTGCGCCGAGATCAAGAAGGCCGAAACGGAAGACTTCACCCCGATCATCATGCTGACGGAGAAGACCGATCTGGACAGCCGGGTCAAAGGGCTGACCCTCGGCGCCGACGACTACCTCCCGAAGCCTTTCGACGCCGCCGAGCTCCAGGCGAGGGTGCGGGCCATGTTGCGGATCAAGGAGGCCGAGGACAGGGTCCGACGGCTCTCCGTCACCGATGAGCTCACCGAGCTCTACAACCGCAGGTTCTTGATGAAACGCCTCTCGGAGGAGCTGGCTCACGCGGAGCGGCACAACGTCGGCGTGGGCTGCGTGCTCCTCGACATCGATCATTTCAAGCAGGTGAACGATTCGTACGGGCATCAGTTCGGGGACACGGTCCTGCGCGGCGTTGCAAAGCTCATCCGCGGCTGCGCCCGGGAGGAGGACGTCGCCGCCCGTTACGGAGGCGAGGAGTTCGTCCTCGTGCTCAGGAACACGGATGCCCGGGCGGCGGAAATCGTGGCGGAGCGCCTGCGCACGAAGATCGCCGAGACCGTTTTCCATCATGACCGGGAGGAGGTGCGGCTCACGGTCTGCTGCGGCGTAGCGTCCTTCCCCGACACGGTCTCCCAGTGCTCCGTGGACAGTCTCCTGCGCGGCGCCGACAGCGCCCTCTACCTTGGTAAGCGCCAGGGACGTAACCGCACCGAGGTCTATCGCTCCTCCATCGAACTGTGACGCCGGCGAAGGCGTCTGTTCTCCCCTCGCAATGCCCGCTACAATGTTGAAGAGGAAGACTCGATGCGCCCGCGACTGCAGGACGGGCAGGAGGGCCTGTGTCCGATGTGGTGCTCCGGCTATGCGGACCGCGCCGTAAGCATCCTCCAGGATCTCGTCGCCATTCCCAGCCACGAGACCGAGAAGGCGGTCGCCCTCTATCTGGGCCGTCGTCTCCGACGTGCGGGTTTCGACGTGGTGCTGACGGAGGCCAGTGCGCACAGGCCGAACCTTGTGGCACATTTGCGGTCGGATTCGCCGTGTCCTTCCGTCATGCTTCAGGCGCATATGGACACGGTCCCTCCTGCGTTGCCCGTCGAGTCCCCCCGCGTCGCGGACGGCAAGCTCTTTGCGCGGGGCGCCTGCGACGCGGGAGGAGCGATCGCCGCCATGATCGCCGCCGTCGAGTGCTTCGCCGAGGATCCCCCGCCCACGCCGCTCAACCTCTTCTTCGTGGGAAACGTGGCGGAGGAAACCGGTTCGCTCGGGTCGCGAGCGCTCATCGCCTCGGGTTTCCGGGTCGGCGCCGGCATCGTGGGGGAGCCCACGGACAACACCATCGTCCTCGCGCATAAGGGGCTCGTCTGGATGGAGGTCAAGGTGAGGCACGCCCCCTCCGTCGCCGCTGCCGCAAATCCGGCTCTCGTGCTCATGCGCCTCATCGAAGTCCTCGAGAGGGAGCTTCCCGACGAGATGACGGGTGGGAGGCATCCCGTGCTTGGCGGGCGGACGCTGAACCTCGGCGTGGTCCGCCGAAGGGACTTCGAGGAGAATCTGTGCGCCTTTCACGTCGACCTCCGGATTCTCCCCGGCGACAACCTCGAGGAGCTTGTGCAGCGCTGTCGCAGGAAGATCGAGGACGCGGCGGAGGCGTTCGAGACGTTCCGCGTGGCGGTGGAAGCGTACCGCTCCTATCCTTCCCTCGACGTCCCCAAAGAGATCCCCCTCGTGCGGGCGCTCGCCCGGGCCGTGGCCGCCGTCACCGGCGAATTCCATTTCGGAAGCGTCCCCTACAGCTCGGACGGGGGCGTCTACGGCGAAGCGCGGATCCCCGTCGTGCTCTTCGGCCCGGGGAGCGTTGCTCAGGCTCACGCCGCGGACGAATACGTGGGACTCGACGACGTCCGCCGGGCGGCGGCGATCTACTACCGCTTCCTTGTCGAGTTCGCCAGGAGACCCGCATGAACGTCGCTGTCACGGGTGCGCCCGGAGTCGGAAAGACTACGGCCGTCAGGCGCGCGGCTATGCTGCTCTCTTCTATCTTGCCCGTCGGCTTCTATACCGAGGAGGTGCGCGACGAAGATGGGGAAAGGATCGGTTTCGACATCGTCACCTTGGACGGGAAGCGCGGCATCCTCGCGCGCAAGGGGCCCACAGCCCTTCCACGAGTGGGAAAATACGTCGTCGACGTGGAGGCCTTCGAGGAGCTGGCCCTTCCGGTGTTGCGCCTCAAGTCCCGCCTGTATCTGGTGGACGAGATCGGGCGCATGGAATGTTTCTCCCCGGCCTTCGTGGAGCGCGTGCGTGAGATCCTCTTCTCGCCGGCCCATCTTCTCGCCACCGTTGGACTCAGAGGCGAAGGGTTCCTCGCGGAGGTCCGCAGGAGAAAGGACATCATTTTCCTCACCGCAACAGCGGAGAACCGCGAGGCCCTCCCGCGCCAGCTCGCGGGGTTTTTCGCCTGACGGCTTCAAGCCCCGCGCGGCCGCCTCCGGCGCGATCTCTCCACGAGGTCGCGCAGGGAGAGCGCGTTCCTGACTGCGAAACCTTCGGCGTCATTGTTGAAGAATGCCAGGACCGACCGCTCTTCCCGCAACCACCGGGCGATGCGCCCCGCCCAGTCCGTCAGGGTCGCGTCCGAGTAGCTTCCGCCGTAGCGCCGCGATGTCCCGTGGAAGCGCAGGTACACGAGTTCCGAGGTAACCTCGGCCGGGGGACGGCCTCCCCGGCATATCGTGGATAACGAAGGCGGCGCCCGTCTCCCGGAGCGTCTGGTAGGTTTCCTCCCGGTACCAACTCTCGTTGCGGAACTCGATGGCGAGCGGCCAACGCTTGCGTGCCTGCGTCGCGAAGGTAGCGAGGAGCTCCGCGTCATAGGAGAGACTCGGCGGGAGCTGCGCCAGGACGACCCCCAAGGCGTTCCCGAAAGGCTCCGTGATCCTCTGGAACTCCGAGAGCGGCTCCGCGATGTCCCTCAGCTGGCGGATGTGCGTGATCTGCCGATTGAGCTTGAGGACGAACAGGAAATCCCTGCCGACCGCCTTGCACCATCGCCGGACGATCTCGACGCTCGGCAAGCGGTAGAAGGTCATGTTGATCTCGACCGCGTTGAACCGGGTGGCGTAGTACGCCAGCCGGCCGGCGCTCTTCGTCCCCTTGGGGTAGAAGACGCCGTTCCAGTGGTTGTAGCTGTAGCCGGAAGTCCCTGCTCGAAAGCTTCCCGCCATGGGGTCTTCCCTGCGGCTGCCTCCCTGTCCCTCAGAGGCTGACGACGAGGACACACTACCCGCCCCGGGGACTTTGCGCTCGCCCCCCATAGTCTTACCCCGCCACGCTCCGAGAGCGCGACGTTCGTTCCCACGAACCAGCATAACCGCGCCGGCAGTCCTCCCACACACAATAGTCACAAGAGAGTGGGGGGGGAAACCTGCTTGGCTGGGAACCCCGAGAATGGATCCGATCCAGGTTCCGTCGTCGGGGCCTCGTCGCAAGTCCTTTGCCCTCAAGGCGGACGGAGTTTTTGATGGGCTGGGAATTCCGCTTGCCGTAGGTCAGGCGGGCGAATATGATACTGACCAGTCAGTACCAAGAACGCCCGCTGCTGGGTCTCCGTGCGAACGGGGGGATGGGAGCCCTCAGGATGACAAGGATAAGCAAGCGAGAGACCATCATGCAGGCCGCCGAGAAGCTCTTTACGAGCAGGCGGTTTCACGAAATCACCTTGGATGACATCGTCCAGGAAGCCCACGTCGGAAAGGGGACCATCTACACCTATTTCAAGGACAAGGAGGATCTGTTCTTCCAAGTCGCTACGTCGGGCTTCGACGAACTGTGCGACGTGTTGCGCCGCAGGGTGCCGGGGAGTGCGCCCTTTGCAGAGCAGCTGCTGCACGTCTGCGAGTCGATCAGCGCCTTCTTCCGTCACCGCCGGCCTCTCTTCCGCATGATCCAGGCGGAGGATGCGCGCATGTCCTGCTGCCGTGGCCGCATTCGGGAACGGTGGATGGAGAAGCGGACGCAACTGGTCGCCGTGGTGACGGAGATTATTCAGAAGGGACTCGACGAAGGAAAGATTCGCCGCGACGTTCCCCCGGACGTCCTGGCCTGCTTTCTGCTGGGCATGCTTCGGACGCAGACGCGCGACCTGGCTGAGGCGCCGGAGGCGGTCAGGCGGCACGAGCTCTTGGTGGATCTGTTTCTCCACGGCGCAGGGCGTACGGTCGAGGGAACTGAGGGCGCGAAGAGTGACCCGGGGCTAGAAGCATGAGGGCTCCGGAAAATGACCGAATGGCGCTTGGATCGGGCAAGATGGAGAGTGCCGACGGGATCGCTGTAATCTCAATGAGTTGGGCGGTGACGATCGACTCCCAGAGCCGTTCTGAGCAGCGGGATAACTTGTACCGGAACCTCTGTGGCGGTCAATCCGGTTGCAGCGTCTTGGACGTCCGAACGTACTGTAATGTGGAAACGAAAACATGAAACGGATCGCTGTCACGTTGGTGGTCGTGCTGGTAGTGGGACTCCTCGGATGGCAGATCTATCGAAAGCTCACAGGCGCAAAGGAAAGTGGGGGATCCGCCCGCCGCACGCCGGCCGTTGCCGTTCTGGTTGCCCCGGTCCAACGGGCAGCCATTCGCGATGTGGGGTACTTTACCGGGACTCTTCTCGCCAAGTCCCAGTTCCTCGTGGCCCCCAAGGTCTCGGGTCGTCTGGAAAAGCTCTTCGTGAACATCGGGGAGCCGGTTAAGAACGGAGGGCTGATCGCCTTGCTGGACAGCCAGGAGTACGGTCAGCAGGTGGAGGAGGCCCGGGCGGAGCTCGAGGTGGGCAAGGCCAACCTGGCGGACTGTCACAGCGCTCTCGAGGTCGCCGGGAGGGAGCAGGAACGCGTCCAGGAACTCCGACAGCAGAAGATCGCTTCGGAAGCGGAGTTGGACCAGGCGCAGGCGAACTACCGGGCGTGCGAGGCGAAGCAGCAGGTGGCGTTGGCCCAGATCCGGCAGAAAGAGGCCGCCTTGAAGGCCGCCGAAGTCCGCCTCTCATATACTCGCATCGAAGCCGTCTGGGAGGATGGAGGGGGACAGCGGCTGGTGGCCGAGCGCTTCGTCGACGAGGGGGCCATGTTGAAGGCGAATGATCCCATCATTTCGGTCGTGGATACGAGTTTGGTCATCGCCGTGATCTATGTGATCGAGCGCGACTTCCCCGAGGTCCTCTTGGGGCAGGCCGCCACGGTCGACACCGACGCGTATCCGGGAAGGGAGTTCTACGGGAAGATCGCGCGTCGCGCTCCAGTGCTGCGGGAGGAGTCGCGGCAGGCGCGTGTGGAGATCGAGGTGCCGAACCCCGATGGCTCGTTGGCACCGGGCATGTTCGTGCGCGTCAGCATCGAGTTAGCCGAGCATCAGGACGCCGTCGTCGTGCCCATGACCGCCTTGGTCCGGCGCAATGGCCGTGAAGGTGTGTTCCTCGCCGACACGAAGGAGATGACGTGCCGCTTCGTGCCCGTCACGCTCGGAATCGCCAACGGCGACTCCGCGGAGGTGCTCGACCCGAAGCTTGAGGGCATGGTCGTCACGCTGGGGCAGCATCTGCTCGAGGACGGTGCGCCCATCGCACCGTCCGACACCAAGTCCGCGCCCGTCGGGGAAAGGCCGCCCGGCGCCGCGACCGCTGCGCCGAAACCGAGCGTCGCGCCGGAGAGCCGCCCATGAACATCGCCCGCTTTTCCGTGCACCGCCCGGTCTTCACCGTGATGGCGACGCTGATCATCGTCATCTTGGGCGCCGTGTCCCTGATGCGCCTGCCCGTTGATCTGATGCCGGACATCACCTACCCCACGCTCAGTATCTCCACAACGTACGAGAACGCCAGCCCCGAAGAGATCGAGGAGCTGGTGACTCGGCCCATCGAGGAAGCCATGAGTGCGGTTCCAGGCGTCGAGGAGGTGTCCTCCGTCTCCTCCGAGGGGAACAGCAACGTGCGGGTGAGCTTTTCCTGGGGGACCGACTTGGACGCGGCGTCCAATGACATACGTGACCGCCTCGACCGCGTGATCCCTCGTCTGCCGGACGAGGCCGACCGCCCCTCGCTTCGCAAGTTCGATCTGGCAGCCTTCCCTATCCTCATCCTCGGGGCGTCGAGCCAACTGGACCCCTTGCAGATGCGGCGGATCATTGACGACGACGTCAAGTACCGAATTGAACGCGTTCCGGGGGTCGCCGCGCTGGACGTGTGGGGCGGACTGGAACGAGAGGTGCATGTCGACCTCGACCCCGACAAGCTCAAGGCGCTGGGGATTCCGCTGGACCAGTTGATCGCCGGCATCCGGGCCGCCAACATCACCCTTCCCGCGGGGGCGATCGAGACCGGTAATTTCGAGATCACCCTGCGCACGCCGGGCGAATACACCTCCCTGGATCAACTGCGCGACACCACGATCGCTCTGCGCGCCGGCGTCCCCGTGCGCCTCGGAGACGTGGCCGACGTGGCCGATAGGTGGCAGAAGATCACCCAAATCGTGCGCGTCGACGGCCGGCCAGGGGTCCACCTCTCCGTGAACAAGCAGTCGGGCACGAACACCGTGGAGGTGGCGCGGCGCGTGCTGGCGGAGATCGACCAGATCAACAGGGACATCCCCCAGATTCGCCTGACCCCTATTGTCGACACATCCGATTACATCCAGCGATCGATCACCAACGTCGGGTCGGCCGCGCTCTATGGGGGGCTCTTCGCCGTGCTGGTGCTGCTGTTTTTCCTTCGCAGTCTGCGCAGCACGACGATCATCGCCTTCGCGATCCCGATCTCGGTCGTTGCGACGTTCGCGCTCGTCTACTTCGGGGGGTTCACGCTGAACCTCATGACCCTCGGCGGACTGGCGCTTGGCATCGGCATGCTGGTGGACAACGCCATCGTGGTTCTCGAGAACATCTGTCGTCTGCGCGAGGCGAAGGTCGGTCCCGAGCAGGCCGCCGTCCAGGGCACCCGGGAGGTGACATCCGCCGTCATCGCCAGCACCTTGACGACCCTTGCGGTCTTCCTGCCGCTGATCTTTGTCCGCGGAATGGCGGGGGTCATGTTCAAGCAGTTGGCGTACGTGATCAGTTTCGCGCTGCTGTGCTCGTTGGGCGTAGCGCTCACCCTCATTCCCATGCTCGCCTCCCGCCTGCTCCGCCCCACAACTCTGGAGCGCACCGAACAGGAAACCTTGGGCCACAAGCTCTTCCGGATAAGCGGCGTCTTTCTCAGCCGTCTTGAGCAGGACTACAAGGGCCTGCTCCACTTTGCCCTGGGCCATCGGGCGCTCGTCGTCGTCCTCGCCGCGGCTCTGCTCGGGGCGAGCTTGACCCTGATTCCTCTCGTCGGCGTTGAGTTGATGCCCCAAAGCGACGAGGGCGAGGTGCGCATCGACGTCGAAATGGCCGTGGGCACGAAACTCGCCGTCGTCGACCAGGCGTTCAAGCCGATCGAGGCCATCGTGTCGCGTGAGGTCCCCGAATGCAGGAACGTGGTGACAAGCATAGGCGGCTCCGGATGGGGAGGCCACGGTTCGTACACGGGCGGGATGCGGATCTCCCTCAAGCCTCAGACCGAACGACAGCGCTCCAGCGACGAGATCGCGGCGGTCCTGCGCCGTGCCCTTGCCCACATCCCTGGCGCGACCGTCCGGATCCGCGTCGGACAGGGACTGTTCCTCTTCCGCCGCATGAGTGGCGCGACCGAGCGCGTGGAGGTGGAGATCCGCGGCTTCGATATGGATGTCGCCGACGCGCTGGCGCAGAAGGTCAAAGAGATCGTTGAGGACGTGCCGGACGTCACCGACGCACAGATCAGCCGGGATGTGGGCGCCCCCGAACGCCTCATCAAGGTGGACCGCGCCAAGGCCGAGGCCATGAAGGTCAGCGTTCGTCAGGTCGCCGACATGCTGCAGACGGTGGTCTCCGGCACGTCCGCCGGAAACTATCGCGAGAACGGAGACGAATTCACCATCCGTGTGCAGCTCAAGGATGCCGAACGGCGCTCCCTCCGCGAGATCCTCGACCTCACCGTCACCAACGCCGACGGTCATCCCGTCGTGTTGCGAAACATCGTGTCTGTCCAGGAGAGGTCGGGCCCGGTCCGCGTGGAACGCAAGGACCAGGAACGCATCGTCACCGTGCGCGCCAACATCCAGGGCCGCGACATGGGATCCATCATCGCGGACATTCGGAATGGTCTGCGCGCCGTGCCCGTGCCGAGAGGCTTCACCATCGGATTCGGCGGCGACTATGAGGAACAGCAGAAGGCCTTCCGCGAGCTTGGGCTGGGCTTCGTGCTGGCGCTGGTGCTGGTCTACATGGTCATGGCCTGCCTCTACGAATCTCTCCGCGATCCCTTTGTAGTGATGTTCTCGGTGCCGCTCGCGGTCATCGGCGTCGTCCTGATGCTCTTCCTCACCGACACCACCTTCAACATGCAATCCTACATCGGCTGCATCATGCTGGGGGGAATCGTGGTGAACAATGCGATCTTGCTGGTGGACTGTACCAACGCGCTCCGCCGTGAGGAGGGAATGCCCCTCGCGCTGGCGATCGAGGAGGCCGGCCGGCGCCGCCTGCGACCCATCCTTATGACGGCCCTCACGACGATCTTCGGGCTCATCCCTCTGGCGCTGGGTCTGGGTGAAGGTGGTGAGGCGCAAGCGCCCCTTGCCCGGGCCGTCATCGGCGGACTCTTGAGCTCCACCCTGATCACCCTGGTGTTCGTGCCGGTAGTGTATTCGGTCTTTGAGCACGGGTTCCCGTCGCTTCCGGAATCGGAGCGCGCGCCGGCTGGCTCGGCGCAAGACGGACCGGTCGAAGTTCGAGGCGCCGAAAACTGATTGGAGGTTGATTTGGTGGACGGCAGGATAACCCAGACCTTCGGCCGGGCGGCGCCCTTGGCGATTCTGTGCATGCTTGCCTCGTGCGCCGTGTCTTCACCGGAGGGGTCGCGAATCCAGGCGCATTCTCAAGTCTCCTTGCGACCTGCCCAGGGTGCGGCGCCCTTGGCCAGTGCGCCCGCATCCGCAGAGGAAGCCGAAGTCCCTGCAGGGCGTCCGCCGGGGGGACCTCTGGCGATCACGATTGAGGAAGCCGTGCTGCGTGCGCTGGAGAACAACCGCAGCCTCCAGATGGAACGTTTGAATCCCCCCCTGCAGCGCACATATGAGAAGGAGGAGCGCGCAGCGTTCGACCCTGTGGTCAGTGCGGAGATCAGCGGAGGCCGCGAGAAGGGAGAGTCTCCCACCGGCGAGGAGACACGAACGAACTTGACCGGCGCTGGCGTCGGGCTGTCGCAATACCTGCCGACGGGAACGCAGGTGGACCTGGGCCTGACCACGGACCGCAGTTGGGGCACTGCGACGAGCGAACAGCACGCGACGCGTGCCGGATTCTCCGTATCCCAGGCCCTTCTCCGCGGAGCGGGGCTGGGCCCGAACTTGGCGCGGCTGCGACAGGCGCAGCTCGATACGTTGTTCTCCGAATACGAACTCCGCGGCTTCGCCGAAGCGCTGGTCGCTCAGGTGGAAACCGTGTACTGGGACTACGTTCTGGCCGAACGGCAGATCAAGATCTACGAGGAGTCGCTGAGACTGGCGGAGCAACAACTCGAGCAGACCCGACAGCGAATCCGTGTCGGAAGTCTGGCGGAAACCGAACTGGCCGCCGCCCAAGCGGAAATGGCGTTGCGGCAGGAAGCCCTGATCGACGCTAGGAGCCGGGCACAGAGCATCCGCGTGCGACTGGTGCGCCTCATCGACCCACGCCTCTTGACTGCACCCGCCCTTGAGGTCTTGGCCCAAAGTGAGCCCCTCGTTCCCGCCGCGCTCCTTGACGCGATATCTGACTGTCTGGCCGTGGCGTTCCGCATGCGCCCGGAACTGAACCAAGCGCGCCTGAACATCGCAAGAGGCGACCTGGAGATTGTAAAGACGAGGAATGGCCTGCTGCCGCGCATGGACCTGTTTGTGACTCTCGGCAAGACCGGCTACGCGGACTCCTTTGGGCGGTCTGTGCATGACATCGCAACGGACGGTTACGACGTGTTTGGCGGCGTGTCAGTCGAGTTTCCGATCGGCAACCGCGCGGCGGAAGCGCACCACGAACGGGCCGTTCTGTCGCGACGTCAGTACGTCGAGAGTTATCGCAATCTGCAGGACCTGGTGCGGGAAGACGTGACCACCGCTTACATTGAGGTCCAACGGAGTCGGCAGCAGGTGGATGCCACTGCCGCCACGAGAAAGCTTCAGGAGGAAAAGCTGCGGGCCGAGACCGCCAAGTTCGGCGTGGGAAAGTCGACGGCCCTGCTTGTCGCCCAGGCGCAACGAGATCTCGTTGCCAGTCAAGTTGATGAAGTTGCGGCGGTAGTCAGCTACCTGAATGGGCTGACAAACCTGTCTCGTCTGGACGGCTCACTGCTGGAAAGGCGCCGCATCGATTCTCCTGGACGGGATCCCGTGGTCAGCGATCTCGATGTGCCGTAGCGCAGATTCGCGGATCTTCCTTCGTCTGACGTTCTTGCGGCACACGCGACCGTCCCGCTGACGACGGGTTGCTGCGCACACTCGTCTTTGCCATTGGGTGGCCGAGATAGGCGGATTGAGGCGGACTGTTCCGGACCGCTTCTGACTAGAAGCAAGAACAAGCCGGAAGCCGAGGCCGAAGAAAAAAGGCCGAAAAACGCTAATTCTCAAGCGTTCTCGGCCTTTTCTGACTTGGTACGCCCGGCAGGACTCGAACCTGCGACCTACGGTTTAGGAAACCG
>JAZDKG010000020.1:0-2343 GCA_043803205.1 Planctomycetota bacterium | reverse complement strand
CCCCCTTGAAGATGCAGGGCTACCTCACAACGCTCGTCGTTTTCACGCTGGCGCTCGCGGGCTGCGGACGGGGAAGTCCCACGAACTACGGTCTCAAGACGCCGGCCCGTTCGGGACGGCTCCTCGAGGTCAAGAGGCCGGCGCGCGACCTGGGCACGTATGAAGCCCTTGAGATAGCGGACTTCGAGAACGCCCTTCCGGGCATCATTCCCCCCGACCTTCCCGGGAATCTCTCAGGGGAACTGGCCCTGCGCGCGCAGCTCGGAGGACGCTTCACCGCCGTGAGACAGGTCGCCCCCGCACAGGCGCTCACGCCCACGACCGACAAACCGACCCTCCTCCTCACCGGGCGGCTCATCGACGTCGACACCGCCAAGAGCAATCCGGAAACGAAAAGGCGGGCGCCGCTCGACTTCCTCACCGCGGAGATCGCCATCACGGACACGTCCACCGGTCAGGTCCTTGGGCGGTTCGTCGCCACCGGATATGCGCCCCCCTCCGTCCCCGAGAAGCGAAGGGAGCAGGCGCTCATCGAGAGCCTGAGCGACACGATCCTCCAGTATCTGGGCGTCTCCAAGCCGTGAGCTCCCGCCCGCACCACGATCCGCGTCCCCCCGGCCGGAGCGCGGAGGCTCCGCGCGCCCGGACGCTCCTGTGGATCCTGCCTCTCGCCATCCTCCTCCCCGCCGCATCCCGCGCTTCCCACGAGAGCGAACTCTATCTCGTCAAGACCCCCCGGCCTTCGTCATGGCTGGGCATCCGCTTCCGCCCCACGCGCGGTATCGACCTCCCCTTCCGCCCGGCACAAGACCTCCCCATGGTCACCGACGTCCTCTCTAGCACCCCCGCCCGGGAGGCGGGTCTGGCGCCGGGCGACGTCATCCTCTCCCTGAACGCCCAGGCCGTCGCCTTCGACGACCTTGCGCCAAGGATCCTGGGGATCGCTCCCGGCACGGCGGTAGAGATCGAAGTCTCACGGAGGGGGGCCGTCCTCACCGTCCGCGCGACGCTCGCGGACCGGAGCACCGTCGCCTCGGCGCCTTCGGAGCAAGGTCGTCCGCCCCTCGGAATGAAGCTCCTCCCCGCGCAAGGCGTCGATCGAGGCCTCCGAGGACTCTGGATCGAGAGCGTCCTTCCCCTTTCCCCCGCGGACCGCGCGGGACTGCGCGCCGGCATGGTGCTCCTCTGCGCTCAGGATAGGCCCGTCCGGCAGCCGGACGACCTCACGGGAGTCCTCAAGGCGCCCCAGCCGCTCTCTTTCGTCACCCTCGGAATCCGGCAGGGACGAAGAATCCGCTTCGTGGTCCTGCCGACGGAATAGAAAAACCATGCGCAGGAGCTTTCCAGCAAAGGCGCAGCGCAAGACCCGGGAGCGCAAGGATCTCCTAGCCCTCAAGCAAGAGAAGATCATCCTCGTCTCCGGGGAAGCGGCTAGCGTGCGCGTCGACAGGTTCCTCGCGCAGGAGCTGCCCTGGCTCTCCCGCCACGCCGTCCAGGACCGGATCATCCGCGGCGCGGTTCTCCTCAACGGCGCGCCCGTCAAGCCCAGCCGGAGGGTCCGCGCGGGCGACCGTATCACCGTCACGGTTCCTCCGCCCGCCCTCTCGCTCGCGGACGCGGAGGACCTCCCCATCGAGGTGATCCACGAGGACGAGAACATCCTCGTCGTCAACAAGCCCCCCCACGTGGTGGTGCACCCGACGGGCCGACGCCTGCGGGGGACCCTGATCCAGGCGGTCCACTACCGGTACCGCGACGCCATGCGAGCCGACCCAGGGCTCCAGCCGCGCCTGCTCCATCGCCTCGACCGCGAGACGTCGGGGGTGCTCATGATCTCGAAGGTCCCGAGCGCGCACGGGGCGCTCGCGCTCCAGTTCGAGAGGCACACGGTGCGCAAAGAGTACCTCGCCATCGTGGAAGGCGTGATCGACGAGGACCGCGGCGAGATCCGCCTTCCCATCGGACGGTCCGCTCGAAGCGCCGTCAGCGTGAAGATGGACGTGCGCCTGGACGCCGGAAGGCCCGCCCTCACCGAGTTCGAGGTCCGCGAGCGCTTCGCCGCCCACACCCTCGTGCGACTGCTCCCCCGCACGGGGCGACAGCACCAGCTGCGCGTACACCTTGCCGCGGTCGGACACCCCATCCTCGCCGACCAGCTCTACAAGGATGAGAAGCATTTCCTCGACTACGTGCGCGCGGGCATGGTCCCCCGCTCCCTCCACCCGCTGCTGGACCGTCACGCGCTGCACGCCTGGCGCATCACGCTCAAGTACAAGGGAGAGGAGCGCACCTTCGAGGCCCCCCTCGCGGGCGATCTCGTCGCCCTCCTAGAGCACCTGCGCG
>JAZDKG010000019.1:0-12465 GCA_043803205.1 Planctomycetota bacterium | reverse complement strand
AGTTGAAATCCTCTAACGTGGGTGAAGAATATGCTGTTGGCGTCCCGTGACTGTCATTTGCGGGATCCTTGTCGGCCGCTCCTTGGACACTATGCGGCCCTATGGGCAAGAAGGTTGAAGGATGAAATCCCCATTCCACAGGGGAGGTCTGCGGTTCTTCCTGGTCGCCGCCGCCCTCGCCGCCGGACGCTCCGGCTTGTCTTCCGTCCTCTGCGGCACGCCGTTCATCCTTCTGGGTGTCCTTCTACAGGTCGCCGCCAAGGGCTGCCTGCTGCAGGACCGCACGGTAACCATGGCCGGCCCCTATCGTCTCGTTCGTCACCCCTTCTACTTGGCCAATGCATTGATCGACGTGGGCATCGCCCTCATGTCGGGGTGGTGGCTCTTGCTCGCGGTCCTGCCGGTGTGGTGGCTGTGCGTCTACCTCCCGGTGGTGCGCGCCGAGGAGTGCCGTCTGGTCTCCCTCTTTCCGGAAACCTATCCTGCCTACAAACGCCGCGTGCCGATGTTCGTTCCTTTTCGCCAGCCTCTTCCACCGTCGGGAGACCCCTTCTCCTGGCGTAACCCCAACATTGCCTGTGGGCGCGTCCTGCCCCGCGCGCTGAGGCTCTTGGCCTATCCCCTGCTCTTCCTTGTCGTCTCGCAGTTCCGCGCCGACGGTCTCGCCTTCTTCACCGATGACTACGGCCTCCATTTCGGCGCGTTCGTTTTCCTCCTGTTCATCTACGGGCTGGCTTGGCTCCTGGAGCTGCACCTGAAACGCGCGCGAAGGCTCATCCCGCAGGCCCTGTCAAGCGTGGAGTTCCGGATGTTCGCCGCGCTCCTTCTGGTCGTCGTTGCCGCGACGATCCCGTTTCTCGAAACAGAGTCCGATGCCGTGATGTGGGGCCTTGGCGCCGTCTGTCTCCTGTTCTCGCTCCTCGTCTATCCGCTCTCCCGCCACCCGCAGGCCGCCCTCGCCGCCGAAGGAGCGATCCTCGCAGCCGCGTGCTTCACGTGCGAGCTCTTCTGGCTCGCGCCTCTTCCGCTTCTCTTCTATGCCGCGCTCATGCTCGACTCTCGCCTCCTGAACGTCGCGTCCCCGGAGAGCTGCGATCGTCCCCGGCCGCCGCTGGCGGCCCGGCCGACCTTCTGCCATCTGCTTCAGATTGCGGTCGTCGCACTCGCTGTCGCGAAAGAGGCCCTTCTCGGCTGAAAGAAATGCGCATGGAAACTCAAACGACCGCTCCCCCCGCGAGCCACAGCGCCTTCGCCTTCTCCCCTCGCATCGTCCGCACCCCGCACGCCGACTTCTGGAACAACGAGACCGGCACCATCCTCCAGGGCTACACCGACGACTACCTTCGCCGCATCGCCGATCACGGCATGGACGCGATCTGGATGCACTGCCTCCTGCGCGAAACCGTCCCCACCGCCCTCTTCGGCAAAGTCTCGCCCAAGCCCCTCGATACCATCCGCCGCCTCGTCGACCGCGCCGCCCGTCACGGCATCCGCCTCTACCTCTTCGTCAACGAGCCTCGCGGCCTCCCCAGCAACCACCCCTTCTGGAAAACCCACGAGCACGTCCGCGGCCAGCCCGTGACCTTCGGCCCCTGGCTCGACGACGCCGGCACCCAATACGCCCTCTGCACCAGCTCCCCCGCCGTCCGCGAGTTCCTCGAAGACGGCTTCGCTTCCCTCTTCCGCAAAGTCCCCTCCCTCGGCGGCCTCATCATGATCACCGCCAGCGAAGCCCACAGCCATTGCTACTCCCACTACCCGCGCGGCCTCGAAAACCACGAGGACATCAACATCGCCTCCTGGGGAAAGGCCCCCTTCGAATGCCCCCGTTGCGCCCCCCGCAAACCCGCCGAGGTCGTCGCCGAGCTCATCCGCACGATCCGCGACGGCGTCCGCTCCGCCTCCCCGACCGCCGACCTCATCGCCTGGGGCTGGAGCTGGATCATCATCGAGCCCGACCCCCAGGTCGAGCTCATCGGCATGCTCCCGAAGGATGTCTCAATCCTCTCCGACTGGGAGCGGGGCGGCTCCAAATACGTCTGCGGCAAGCGCTACCCCCTCGACGAATACAGCTTCTCCTACGTCGGTCCTTCGCCGCTCTTTAAGCGACGCTCCGCGGTCGCCCGCGCCAACGGCCTCCGCGTCCTCGCCAAACTCCAGATCGGCACCACCCACGAGCTCGCCGCCGTCCCCTACCTCCCCCTCCCCGTGCTTCTCGCGAAAAAGCTCGCCGGCCTGCGCCGCCTTCGCGTCGACGGCTACCTCGGCTGCTGGATCTTCGGCGGAGCGGTCTCCCCTATGACGAAACTCGCAGGCGCCATGTCCCGCGCGCAGGAGCTTGCGCCCGCCCAAGCTGTCCGCGACCTCGCCCGCTCCGAGTTCCACGACCGCTCCGCCCCCGCCGCCGTCCGCGCCTGGAACCGCTTCGCGGATGCCTGGAAACGCTACCCCTTCTCCATCAGCCTCCTCTACTACGGCCCCATGAACTACGCCGTCGCGCACCCCCTGTCCTTTAACGCCTCACCTGCGTTGCCGACCGCCTGTCATCTCCCCCTGCCCCGCGACTCCCGCGGCCGCCTCGACCTCGGCGACACCCTCGACCATTGGATCACCCCCTTCACCGCCCCCCAGGCGACGCGCGCCTTCAACGACCTTCTCGGCGAATGGAGTAAGGGAGTCCGGATGCTCGACCTCGCCCTCCGCCGGGAGCCCGGCAACGTCCGTCTCTCCGAAGAGCGAAACCTCGCCCGCTACATCGCGCTCGCCGTCGAGAGCACCGTCGACATAATCCGTTTCTTCGTCGCGCTTCGCGCTCTGCGCCGCGCCAAGACCCCGCGCGCCAAGAGCAAAGAGCGTGCTCGGATCGCCGCCATCTACAAGCGCCAGATCCCCCTCGCGGAAGAGGCCCGCGACCTCGTCCGCCTCGATCCCCGCCTCGGCTACCACCCCGAAGCCGTCTGCTCCCAGTTCACCCCCGACGACCTCGACTTCAAGATCCGTTCCCTGAAGGCGGCTCTTCCCCGCCTCCCCCGCTGATCCCCTTGTCTTGTCCCTATCCCTTCCCTTCCGATTCGTCGTTCCGTCATTCGTCATTTCCCCCTCTCCCCTTGCTTCTCGCCCCATTTCTCTTATCCTCAAGCCTCAAGTTTCAACCCTCACGCCTTCTCCCAAAGAAAGGACGCTGATCATGTCCCCTGATGCGCCGAAGCATTCTGATCCCCCGCCCCCAGGCAAGACCCCCGAAGATCGTCGGCGCAACGCCGCCCTCCTCGCCGACTACGACTATCCCCTCTATCCGACGGCCTTGACCGGATACTCCGGTCAGGACCTCCAGCGGATCGCTAGCCTCGAGTGGCTCCCCGCTTGCCGCACCCGCGTCGGTCCCCGAGGGAACTACAAGGCCGGCCTCGCGCGACAAGACGATGGCACCCTCGTCATTGCGGTCTGCCGGAACAATAATGAAGAAGACCCCGCCAAGAGGCGCTTCGGCATCTTCGTCTATTCGTCCGCGGATACCGGTCTCACCTGGCGCGAGATCGGAAAGACCGCGCTCTTCGGAAAAGAGCCCAGCCTCACCGTCCTCCCCGACCGCTCCCTCGTAATGACCGCTCAGGGCGGCTACTTCGGCCCCGGCGCAGACCACGATCACCAACCCGTCTATCGCAGTGAAGATGGCGGTGTCACCTGGCAGACCTTCCCTGTCAAAGGCCGTGATTACGTCAGAAACCTGATCGTGGAAGACGACGGAACCCTCACCATGATCCGCGCGCTCAGGTCCGACTGGGAAGGCAAAGGCGGCGGAAGCCCCAACCTCGAAGTCGCCCGCTCAACCGACGGCGGGAAGTCCTGGACCGCTGACGAGGGACTCGTCGACTGGGACTACCCCGGCTTCGGCGAGGTCTCTTCCATCCGCCTCCCGGACGGGAGACTCCTCGCCGCCCTGCGCCGTCAGATCCCCGGCACCGTCGGCGAAGGCTTCGAGGACACCGTCATCACGGAGTCCAATGACAACGGCAAGACCTGGGCGAGACCGTGGCAGCTCCTCCCCTGCGCCGAGGTCCATGCCTTCCTCACGCCCCTCCACAACGGAACGATCCTCGCCACCTATTCCAGCTACCACAATCCCTGGGGCGTCTTCGCCGTTGCCAGCTCCGACAGCGGCCGAACCTGGGACCTCGACCGTCCCTTCCAGCTCGCCCTCTCCGCCAGTTTCTATGTCGGCTGGGGCGCAACCCTCCAGCTCCCCGACGATAGCCTCCTCACCTCCTACGCCTCAACCTCCTATTGGAAACAGGAGCCCGACAAGTTCACCTGCGAGGTCGTCCGCTGGCACCTCCCTTGACTCCCGCCTCCCCCTCGCCGCCCTCTCCCGGACCCCGGTCCGCGCCCGTTCGATCCCTGACCCTGCGCTGGACGTTCGGTCCCTCTGACAGATGCGGACTGGCCTTGCACGCTGAGAAGGGAGGCCCCATATGCCTCGTCGTTTCGAGCTCTCCGTGATGGTCGACGACATGGACTCGGCCAACATGCACGGCTGGACAAGCCTGCGCGATGTCGAGGCCTTCATCCGCAAGTGCGCTCGACACGGCGTCAAGACTATCTTCTGGCGCCTCTCCCAGATCGGCGGCTTCGGCTACCCCACCCGCTTCGACCGGATTCAGACCTGCGATCCCGATACCCCGTACGCGAAACTGATTCACAGCGCCGATGTCCCCGCCGCCCTCCCCGCGATCGCTCGCCCGCTCGGCGTCCGAGTCTTCGGCTGGTTCACCATGTTCGACGAGGGCTGGTTCCCCCGCTTCCGGTCCCTCATCCCCAACGTGAAAACCTACTACAAATCCTTCCCCATGAACTCCCGCTTCTATCGCAGCCTCGATTACCTCTCGTACCGCAAAACCTTCGACACGGAAAAGGACTTTCGCGACTACCTCCCCGGAAGCCCGGGGCCGGCCTATCGCGACGTCCTTCCCGCAGTGGGCATGGGCAAAGCCATCCCCTCGAACGATCCCTGGGCCTGCTACTCATACTTCGCCCGCCGCCATCCCGAGTGCCTCGTCCGCACGCGCGAAGGCCTGCGCGTCGGGCGCTGCTTGAGTTACGCCTTCCCCGCCGTCCGCGCCTATCGCCGTCACATGGTCGAGGAGGTCCTCTCCTGCGGCTTGGACGGCGTCCTCCTCGATTTCACCCGCTGGCCCGCCGACAACGATGTTCTCACCCTCGACGAGGATGGCGTCGCTCGCTGCGGTTACGAAGCGCCCCTTGTCGAAGGTTTCCGCCGCCGCTTCCGGCGCAACCCCGCTAGGATCTCCAACGCCGACCCAGACTGGCTTCAATACCGCGCCGATCACGGCCCCACAAGATTCCTCAGGGACCTGCGCGCTCGCCTGCGCAGGCGTTTCCCCAAGAGCAAGCTTGCCGCCATGGTCCATCTCGAGCGCCCCTTGGAGGAAGCCTTCGTCGACCCGGCCACGTGGATGCGCGATCGCCTCGTCGATATCCTCCTCCCCTACATCAACCCCGACCGCTGGCGCGCTGTCAACGATCCGAATGTCCGCGACCATCGCCTCACCGATTACCTCTCAATGGGCTTCCACTGGGCCGACCTCGCCCGCAAACGCGTGAAGATCGTCAACTGCATCAAGCCGACCCTCTACAACCCCGAGTCCTTCTACTGGCAACAGGAGTCCATCAGCCCCCGCGAGCTATACATCGGCATCCAGGACCTCAAGCGCGCCGGCAGCGACGGCCTCGCCTTCTACGAAGAAGTGACCCTCACCCCCACCCACTGGCAAGCCCTGCGCATGATGGCCCAGGGCAAAGGCCTCAAGGAAATCTGCGCCCTCCAGACCCGTCGCAAGCGCATCTTCCAGCGCGCCGTGAGCGCCTCAGTGAAACCGGTTCCAGGCCGCCCTCGTCGATTTCGGGTCGAAGTCCGCGTGGACCCGTCCTCCGGCTTTCGGCCTGACGTCATCCGCGCCTTCCTCGCCAAACCCGGCCCAGGCGCCTTTCCCCTCGCCGTCCCGCCCGTCGATCAGAAAGAGCGCTTCTCCGCCACCATCCCTCTCGATCCCCGCTGGCTCAAAGCCGGAAGGCGTATCCTCAAAATCGTCTGCTGGGAATCCGAGATCGGCGTCCAAACCTCCCTCCGCCTCCCCTCCCTCGTGGCTAACTCGCTGCGTTGACACTCGCCGCACGAATCCCTAGAATGCCGACATCTGCGGACGAGCGGGAGGAAAACACGTGACGGCCAAGGAGTTCCTCAAAGCGGTCGCCAACGGCGAATCCGACGTCGTCGAAATCATCCTCAAACTCTTGCGCGATACTCGCACGCCGTATTGCCTCGTCGGGGGCTTTGCCGTGAATGCCTATGTCGAGCCGGTCGTAAGCCTCGATCTGGACATCGTTGCGGCTGCCGACAAGCTCGACCTCGTCTGCCAAGAAGCCGCCGCGCATGGCTTCAAGATTGAACGCTTCCCGCATAGCGTCAATCTGACGAGCTCCAAGTCCGATCTGAGAATCCAGCTCCAGACCGACGACCGCTACCAGCGCTTCATCCCCCAAGCGACCTCCCGCAGCGTCCTTGGGTATCGTATGCGTGTCGCCTGCTTGGACGACGTCCTCACGGGCAAATTGTGGGCCTACGCCGACCCGGCAAGACGTAAGAGCAAGAAACAGAAAGATCTATCCGACATCGCTCGGATCATCGAAGCCTGCCCCGCTCTCGCCTCCACCCTCCCCGATCCCGTCCGAAAACTCCTTGAATGACCCCTCGCGCGGACGGCATCGCGCTCTAGCGGCAGAGACCCATCCAATGTTCGAAGGTTCTCCCGCTCAACCAAGTTTCCTTCCCCCTCGCCTCCAGGTCCTCGTCCGCGACGAGCTCGCCGACAACGAGCATGTCCTCTGGCTCGCCCAGCCGGACCCAAAGCGCTTCGTTCGAAACCTGGGCTGCCTCGTCGCCTTTGGGCTGGTCTGGACGGCCGCCGTAGTCGGTGGATCGCTCTTCTGGATCGTCATCTTGATCCTTGCTCGCGCTTCCCAGAGCGATGTCCCCGCGTTCTTCTATCTTGGGCCTCTTGCTGCTTTGCCCTTTGCCCTGCTGGGGTTCGCCATTCTCCTCGTCCCCAGGTGGGTACGACGCAAGGCCGCGCAAACCGCCTACGTCATTACGGACCGCCGCGCCCTCCTCATCGAGGCCGGACGGCTCGTCAAAGTGAGATCATTTCCACCCCGCGCCTTGCTCAGCATTGATGTCCGCCGGTACCCGGACGGCTTTGGCGACATCGTCTTCGACCGCGCCCCAGGCCAGGAACAGTCCCCGTATCAGGGCGCGTTCATCGCTGTTCCGGACGTGGCGGGCGTCGAAAAGCTCCTGCGCGAGGTCGCTCACGCAAATCGGTCGATCGAGACTCCTTCAAGCCTGTGACGCGGGACTCCTGCGGTCCCCTTCTCGTTCTCGGCTCGAAACGGAAAGGCGCCAAGCGATGGGTATGTTCTCAAAACCGATCTATCGTTGCCCCCAGTGCAGCGTCGAGCTCCTCGAGGACCACGTCGAGAAGTCCGTCTTCGCCTGCCCCGAATGCAGCGCCCGCTACAAAGCCCTCGCCGACAAGGAAACCGGACGCGCCGCCCTCATCGAAGTCGAGGAACGCACCATCCCCGAGCCCCTCTACCTTCCCACAGGGAGCATCCGCGCGATCGCCACCCTCAGCATGGCCTGCTCATGCTGGGTCATGATCGTCGCCCGCAGCGACGTCCCCCCCTACCTCTTCAGCCTCCTCCTGGCGATCCTCGGCTTCTACTTCGGCTCCCGCACCTAGCACCCGCACTCTGAGCCCGCCCCGCGCTCCGGTCCACCGTGAACGGCGGGCGGATCGAAGGGCGTGATGCGGTCTTTCCCGCCGCTCCATCCTGTCGATCCTGTGATCCTGTCAACTCTCCTCTCCCTTCTGCTTTCATCCGCGTTCATCTGCTTCACCTGCGGTTACATGCCTTCTTCGTGTCCCCCTTTGTGCCTTCGAGCCTTCGTGGCTACCTCTTCTCTCTCTGTGGTGAGCCCCCCCACGCTCCGGGGCGTCCTCAAAACCACCCCCGCAGCACGGCAAGGTCCCGGCGCACAGTTGCCGCGGGCGTCTCGGCGACCGCGGTCGCTTCGAGAGAAACCCACCCGTCATACCCCTTCTCCAGGAGACGCCGCGCGATCTCCGCGTTCGGAACGATTCCCTCTCCCAGCGGGCAGCCGCACAGATGCTCGAGGATCCCGCCGTCCCCCGCGCGCCTGTCTTCCACGGGACGCCAGTCCTTGAAGTGGACGTGGCAAATGCGCTCCCAGAGCGCGTCGAAGCTCTCGTCGGCCCGTTCGCCGGCGAACTCGAAATTCCCCGTGTCGAACACGAAGCGGATCCTTCCGTCCGCGCGGCCCATGACCTTCAGGCAATCGGCCGCCTTGCACATGAGCTCGGGCGTGAGGCCGAAGTCTTCGATCGCTAAGGTGATCCCGCGCGCCTTCGCGAAATCGGCCCTCTCGCTCAATCCTTCGCTGATCATCTTTCGCGCGTCTTCTAATGTGACGCCTTTCTTGGGCATGTGACCCGCGACGAGCGCGACGCGCGCGCCCAGCGCGACACACACGTCGAGCCCGCGCGCCAGCTCCTCGCGCCCCCGCGCCTTCTCCTGTGGCGAAGAATACACGAGGTCGCAGATGACGTCGACGGCTGCGACGCCCAGGCCCGTCGCGTCAAGCGCCCTCGCGTAGCGTGCGATCAGCCCCGGTTCTTCTGCGAAGAGCGGGTGAAAGGGCTCGATCCCCTGCACCCCCTCGCGCGCTAACTCCTCGATCAGCGCCTCGTGCGTGATCCTTCCGTCTTTCCACCACGGCGCAAACATGAACGTCATCACCGCGTATCGCATCTTCCCCATCCTTCGATCCTCCGTCATTCGTCATTCATGCTTCGTCATTCCCCCCTCGCCCCTCGACCACTCTATCGCTTGCCACTTCCCCCTTCGTGTCTGCCTGGTGCCTTCGGGCCTTCGTGGCTATCGTCTCTTCTGCGCCCCTCACAACCGGAACAGGTCCGCATGCGTCCCCGATCGCTCAAAGATGATCGCTTCCGCCTCGACCTTGTAGATGAGAAGCCAGTCCGATTCCACGTGGCACTCGCGCCGGCTCACGTAGCTCCCCGCGAGTCTGTGGTCCCGGTGGATCGCGTCAAGCCCTTCCCCGCACGCCAGCGCACGCAGGATCGCCTTGAGCTTGCCGAGGTCCTTCCCCCGCCTGCGCAGCCGCTTGACGTCCTTCTCGAACTGCCGGGTATAGATCGGCGTGCGCGTCATATGCCCAGCTTCTCGAACATCTCGCCGATGTTCTTGCAGACCACGAGGTCCCGCCCTGCGTCCGTGTCCTCAAACGTCCTCGCCGTCGCCGCGTTCGGGATCCCTAGCCCGAAAGGCAGTCCCTTCCGTAGCTCCACCTGCCGGTAGAAAAGCCTGATCGCCTGAGTCGATGAGAGCCCCAGGCGTCGGAATACCTTCTCCGCCTTGACCTTCAACCTCGGCTCAATCCTCGCACGCACCATCGCGCTCTTTGACATATCTCGCCTCCTTCCCCCTCATTGTAGCACAAACGGGATACACCGGCAAGTTCCTTTCCGGCCCCCACTACCCCTCTTGCCCCCAGCCCCTTGTCCCCCTCCCCTGGAGCCTGCCCGCCGCTGCCTTGGCGAAGGCGGGTCATTCGTCATTCCCCTTCCCCCCTCTATCACGTACCACTCTACTACTTACCACATCCCTAGGACCACCAGCGCCCCAAAGACCACATACGGCGCCACCATCCACACCACCTCCCCAATCCCCTTCCTCCTCCCCAATTCCGCACTCCGCATTCCGCATTCCGCATTCGACCGCCTCCGCCTCACCACGAACACCGTGTGCACAAGCAACCCCGCCAACCCGAAGAGGACGAGCCCCCTCCTCGGCGACTCCCGCGCCTCATACTGCGCGAACGTCCGCGTCGCAGTAAACGTGTGCTTCTCCCGGCTCCCCGTGATGATGAACGCGGCGGCAGCTTGGCTCCCTTCCTCCCCGTTCACCCGCTCAACTACCTCCTCCGCCTTCTTCCCTCCCAAAACGCACAGCGCCGTCGCTAAGGCGTCCGTCTCAAGCGCGTTCAGACCGATCGCCGTCGCGCTCGCCGCAACCCCTTCCACGGGCATCCCCGTCCTCGGATCGACGATGTGGCTGTACCTGTGTCCCGCTATTTCCGTAAAACGGTAGTAGTGCCCCGACGTCGCCGCCGATCGCCCCACGAGTACGATCCTCCGGAGCGTCTTCACCTCCTTCTCGCTCCACGGGTCCTGGATGTAGATCCTCCACGGCCGCCCGTCCGCCCGCAGCCCCTCCGCGAAAAGGTCCCCCCCGGCGTTGATGAGAAAGGATGTGATCCCGGCCTTCCGCAGCGCCTCCGACGCTAGGTCCACCGCGTACCCCTTCGCGATCCCGCCAAGGTCGATGCTCATTCCAGTCGGCAGCGCCACGGCGTGTTCCTCGCTAGCGAGTTTCACCTTCCCATATCCCACGAACGTGAGCGCCTCCGCGATCTCCTCCGCGCTCGGCGGCGCCCCGCGCTTCGCGGCCTCCCTCCAAAGCTCCAAGCTCGGCCGAACCGTCACGTCAAACGCCCCCTCCGTAAGCTCGCTCATCGCAAACGCCCGCTCGATGACGTGAAAGAGTTCCGGCGAAACTTTTCTCAGCGTCCCGTCCGCCTCCCGGTTTAGTCTCGACAGCTCGCTCTCCTCGATGTGCGTGCTCATGACCGCGTTGACCTGCTCGATTTCCTTGAACGCCCGTTCCAACCCCCCGTTCGCCGTCTCTTCCCCCTCGGCGAAAAGCCGGATCGTCACGAAAGTGCCCATGCACTCCCGCGTCTCGACGTACTCCTTCATCGCAGCTTCGCACGCGCGGGGCGCTATCGCGCACACGGCGAGCAATATCCCCCCGACAGCCACACCCGCGGGGCCTATCCTGTTCATCCTGTCCATCCTGTTTGTCGGTGGCCCCTCCCTTGAGCTCCCTCCTCTTCTCTGTTCATCCTGTTATCCTGTCGCCCTCTTCTTCTGTCTTCTCTGCGCCCTCAGCGCCTCTACGTCCCTGAGTTGAATCTTATCGTTCTTCCCCTTTGCGCCTTAGCGCCTTTGCGTGAGGTCAGCTCTTCCCCCCCGTCTGCGTCCCCCGCGCCTCCGTGGTTAGTCTCTGCTCTTGCCCCCCGACGCGCCGAGCTTCCGCCGGACGAACTTCTCCAGACGCGCGCCGTTCTCCTCGCTGATCTCGCTCCACGCTAAGCCCATGAGGAACGTCTTCGCCTTCATCGGAACCTTCTCGCACCACGCGACCCGGCACACCCCTGCCACGTTACCCGCGTGTCCCCCCAAGTGTACCCGCACGTGCAGGAGCCGCCTGCGCGTCAGGATCTTCTCCAGCTCGTCGTCCTGCGGGAGCTTGACCTTCGCGCACAGTCCGCCGCGGGAGATGTTGCCGAGCGTGGTCATCTCCGTAAGCTCCACCGGCTGACCCGTCTCCACGTCCACCACGGTTATGTCCGTGGGAAGTCCGATCGCGACCCGCGGGTGTTCTCGCCTGTCTCGATCCGCCATCTCGTCCTCCTGTCAATCCCGGTTGCCGCCTACCACTCCCGTCCTCGCCCCCTTGCGTCATTCGTTATTCGTGCTTCGTCATTTCTCCCTTGTCCCTTCACCCCTTTATCACCTGCCGTTCCACCGCGCACCACTTCTCCGCGCTCCTCTCCCCCTGGGAGAGGAGCCGGGAGGTGAGGGTGCGTCAGCATACTCCCTCATTCCGCATTCCGCAATCTTTAGCCTGAGCCCGTCGAAGATCCTGAGCGTAGTCGAAGGCCGCATTCGCCTTCCCCTTCGTCCCCCTCCCCTCTCACCCCTCAAGCGGCTCCGTTGAAAACTTGACTTGACGCGGCCGCCCACCTGGGCCTGCCCTGATGGGCCCCCCAGAAGGGTTCACTCTGAAGCGTCTGGCTCCTTCTTCGCGCAGCTTGCCCGCCGAACCCTCGGCCATAGGCGGGCCAAAACGCTGGCTGCGGCGGCACCGAGCGGGCATTCTCCCGCGCCGGAGGCGCACAGATGCCGCGTGATGCGCCCAGTGAGGTCCACGAACGGCGCAGCGCAGCCGCGGCCCCTCCGCTTCGGAGGGCTCTTGACCCAAGACCTGATACGGGAGCCCGACCGTCCCCCAGCGGGGAGTTTTCAACAAAGCCCCCTCACGCCTCACGCCTATCTGCTCACATCCACCGCCACGCTGTGCCGTTGTCATGAAACGAAAACTCCACCCCAGGGCGCCTCTCCGCAAGAATCGCTAGGAACTTCCTCAATCCCGGAATCTCGCTCGCTTCATGACTCGTCTCGATCATGGGCACGTCGCACTCCGCCGAAAAGCGAAACC